>CAYVDF010000220.1:0-2708 GCA_964450475.1 uncultured Pseudactinotalea sp. | reverse complement strand
CCGGGAAGCTCCAGGGGCAGCGCCACCTTTCGCAGCTCTGCCTCTAGGGTCAAAAGTTCTGAACGCACGTAACGATCATGCCGCAGATCGACCCACCTTTGCACGCACCTAGGGTGAGCAGAAGCACAAGGGTACTCCCCCGATTTCTTTCGTTTTCCCCGTACACTGAACAAGTTCGGAGCAGACTTAGGCCGCAGGTTGAGTGTTTTCAGGGTGCGGTAAGTGGCCACTCGGGCCCGCGCTCCCACATTGACCAAGAGAGACTCGGCAAACACACATGATTACCTTCGCCGACCTGGGACTTCCTGATGCGCTCGTCGAGCGCACACGTGCCCTTGGGTTTGAAGAACCAACCGAAATTCAACAACAAGCAATTCCACCGCTCCTGCTCGGACACGACGTCGTTGGCGTCGCCCAAACAGGAACCGGGAAGACGGCAGCCTTCGGCCTGCCCCTCCTATCCAAGATTGACCCCGACTCCCCCACCGTGCAGAGCCTCGTGCTCGCCCCCACCCGCGAACTAGCGATCCAGGTAGCTGAAGCCATCGAGGAATTCGCTGAGGAGAAGATCCGGACCCTCGCGATCTATGGTGGTGCGCCCTACGGCCCCCAACTGGGCGGTCTTCGCGACGGCGCCCACATCGTCGTCGGGACTCCCGGCCGCGTCATCGACATGCTTTCTCGCGGCGCGCTCAATCTTCA
This sequence comes from uncultured Pseudactinotalea sp., assembly GCA_964450475.1. GTDB lineage: Bacteria > Actinomycetota > Actinomycetes > Actinomycetales > Beutenbergiaceae > HY158. Next base: position 2,006 of record CAYVDF010000220.1, on the reverse strand, counting down.
TGATCTCGCCTACCTCGTGCTCGATGAAGCTGACGAGATGCTTCGCATGGGTTTCGCCGACGATGTTGAAGAGATCCTTTCCGAAGCAAACCCTGACCGTCAGACAGCGCTGTTCTCCGCGACAATGCCGCACGCGATCCGGGCGGTTGCCCGCGAGCACATGGTGGATCCGGTTGAGCTGACTGTTTCACCGGAGTCCTCCACCATCGACACGATCACGCAGGAATACGCGATCGTGCCCTTCCGCCACAAGGTCGGAGCCCTCTACAGAGTGCTTGCGACAACGGATTCACCCGGCTCGATCGTTTTCGTTCGAACACGTAAGGACGCCGAAGAGGTCGGCGCCGAGCTCATTGCGCGAGGCCTCAACGCCGCAACAATCTCCGGCGACGTCCAGCAAAAAGAACGCGAACGCATTGTCGATCGCCTTCGCGCCGGCACGCTCGATGTCCTCGTCGCAACAGACGTCGCCGCGCGCGGTCTTGACGTCGACCGAATCGGTCTCGTCGTCAACTTCGATGTGCCCCGCGAGGTCGACGCATACGTCCACCGCATCGGCCGCACAGGCCGCGCTGGTCGGGAAGGGCGTGCCCTGACATTCTTCACACCGAAGGAAAACAACCGTCTACGCAACATTGAGCGCGTAACGAACTCGCGTTTGCAGGAGGTCGAGATCCCCTCCCCGCGTGACGTCAGCCTTCACCGAGCCACCAAGGTTCTTGATGGTGTCAAAGAGCGGATCGAACGCGGTCGCCTCGAGTCCTACAAGGAACAGCTCGGTACCTTCGCCCTTGAATCGGCCATCGATTCCGATGAGCTCGCGGCGGCTCTTCTCGCCATTGCTGTGGGTGATGAAGGCCCGCGCGCACGAGATGATGAATTCTCGGCTGAGTTCGACCGTCGCGGGCGCGATCGTGATGATCGTCGAGACAACGACTTCCGCCGCGGCTTCGGTGGGCCGGAGCGTCGCGACCGTGTCAGCGGCCCGCAGGAGGGATTCACGAGTTACCGCGTCGAGGTTGGTCACCGCCACGGCGCTCGTCCAGGCGGCATTGTTGGCGCAATCGCCAACGAGGGAGGCATCTCTGGCTCGGAGCTCGGGCGTATCAAGATCTTCGACAACTTCGCGCTGGTCGACATTGCTACCGAACTGACATCTGAGCAGTTGGACCGTCTGCGCAATACCGAGGTTGGCGGAAACCCGCTGCGAATCTCCGTTGACACGGGCCCGCAGCGCGGGGGCGGCGATGACCGTCCCCGCCGGGGCTACCGCCGTGACTTCGGTGGCTCGCGTGGTGGGCGCCGTGGATTCGATGGGCCTCGCGGATCGGACCGTCGTCCACGCCAGTTTGGACGCCCCAAGAAGCGTTCCTAAGGAATTCGCATAGAGCGATAAGGGCCGGTAGTTTTTTCACTACCGGCCCTCTCTCTTGATATTTCTATTCGGCGTTGACTGGCACGACGCGCGGGCGGAGGTCCTGCGTAGGTGGGCTCCACGAGTTCGGGGAGGCTTCGACCTGTTCGCCTGAGCGAATGTCCTTCACCTCATCGGCGGCGCCGTCGCGGCCAGGAAACCAGACAAAGGGAATCCCGCGACGATCCGCATAACGGATCTGGCGCCCCAGTTTGGCTGCGGTCGGTGCCACATCGCAGGCGATCCCGCGGGCACGAAGACTCGCGGCAATTTCGTTGCTCACCGTGCGCTGGGATTCATCCCAGACCGCCACGAGAACAGCGGAGGGAGTATCGCGAGTGGCGTCAACAAGGTTCGCGCCAAAGAGTTTCGATACGAGCCTCGTCACCCCAACGGAAATTCCTACACCTGGGTAGGTCGTCTTACCGTCGGTGGCGAGGGAGTCGTAGCGGCCACCGGAGCAGATCGAGCCGAGGGATTCATATCCGCTGAGGATCGTCTCATAGACGGAGCCAGTGTAGTAGTCGAGGCCGCGCGCGATTTTCAGATCAGCCCGGATCACGCCCGGCACCCGCTTGCTCCCAGCTTCGAG
>CAYVDF010000219.1:0-2711 GCA_964450475.1 uncultured Pseudactinotalea sp. | reverse complement strand
ACGCTCTGTGATGTCGATCATGATCGGTCTAGGAACTGCGATATCTGGCGAGATCCTGCAGCAAACACGTTGAGGCAATAGACGCTAATGATTAGCGCCGAGGGCGAGGTTCGGGTAATATCAATCCTCGCAAGCGCCTCTAGCTCAACGGTAGAGCAAGTGACTCTTAATCACTGGGTTCCGGGTTCGAATCCCGGGGGGCGTACCATTATTGTCGCTGACCAGCAGAAACGCGATTATGCCTGCCGAGCGTTTGAGTAGGATTCTGGCGAATCCCCGGTTTACTCCCCATTAATTATTTTCAAGCGGGGATTCTCAGGCGGTTTTGCTCCTGAGAGATCGCCTCGGTTCGCACCGAACTTGCTGACGCAACTCAACGACGACGAGCCAATAGTGACGTAGATCATAATGCTCATCTCGTCGTCGATTGACGACTAAAGTTGGGCGTTGAGTGCGCGAACACGCTCGCTCAAAGGAGAGCACACATGAACATCGGAGTTATCGCTCCTTCAGGGGCTGAAACCCGTGTTGCTGCCACGCCGTCGACGGTTACTGCCTTGCTCAAACTTGGCTACGACGTGCGCGTGCAGTCAGGCGCGGGAGCCAAAGCGAGTTTCCCTGACGAGGAGTATGCGCAGGCCGGCGCAACGATTGTTGACGGCGTCGCGGCGTGGAGCAGTGACGTCGTCCTGACAGTCAACCCGCCGGAGACGACCGACCTCGATCGACTAGCAGATGGCGCGACCCTCATCGGGTTGTTGGCACCGGCGCAAAACCCCGACTACGTCGAAGAATTCTCCAAGCGGAACATCACCGCGCTCGCCCTCGATGCCGTGCCGAGAATCTCGCGAGCGCAATCGATGGATGTGCTCTCGTCGATGGCGAACATCGCCGGGTATCGCGCAGTCATCGAAGCAGCTCACCACTTCGGGCGGTTCTTTACGGGCCAGGTGACCGCAGCGGGTAAGGTGCCACCAGCGAAGGTGTTAGTGGCCGGCGCCGGGGTGGCCGGGCTTGCCGCGATCGGTGCGGCGAGTTCGCTTGGCGCGATCGTGCGCGCAACGGACCCGCGGCCCGAGGTCGCCGACCAAGTGGCATCGATCGGTGGGGAGTACCTGCCGATCGACGTCGGTGAAGAGATGGAGTCCTCGGACGGCTACGCCAAGGCGACATCCGCTGACTACGATGCCGCAGCCGAACGGCTCTACGCCCAGCAGGCGCGCGAGGTCGACATCATCATCACCACCGCTCTCATTCCCGGGCGCCCCGCACCTCGCCTCATCACGGCGGAGCACGTGGCAAGCATGAAGCCCGGCTCGGTCATCGTCGACATGGCCGCCTCCCAGGGCGGAAACGTCGAAGGCAGCGTCGCCGGGGAAGTCGTCACCGTCGATGGCGTGACGATCATCGGCTACACAGACCTCGCCGGGCGCCTGCCCGCGCAGGCGAGCCAGTTGTACGGCACGAACATCGTTAACCTCCTCGGGCTCCTCACGCCTGAGAAGGACGGGGAGCTCACGCTCGACCTCGACGACCCCGTCCAGCGTGGCATCGCCGTCGTCAAGGGCGGTGAGCTGCTGTGGCCCCCGCCGCCCGTACAAGTGTCCGCGGCACCTGCGCAACCCGTGAAGGTCGTGACCCCAGCGGCTGGGCTTGCCGAGAAGAAGCCGATGAGCCAGGGAATGCGCATTGCTCTCGTGTCGATCGGTGCGCTTGCGCTCATTGGTTTGACGGCGATTGCACCACCGCAGCTCGCGCTCAACCTCACGGTGTTCTACCTCGCGGTTGTTATCGGGTTCTACGTCATCGGCAACGTGCACCACGCGCTGCACACCCCGCTCATGAGCGTGACGAACGCGATCAGCGGCATCATCGTCGTTGGTGCGTTGCTGCAGATCACCATCGTCGAATCGCTCACGATCCAAGTCCTTGCATTCCTCGCAATCTTCGTGGCCTCCATCAACATCTTTGGTGGCTTCTCGATGACGCGGCGAATGCTAGGCATGTTCGTGAGAGGAGGAAGACAATGACCGCGGAATCGCTCGCACAGGCCGCATATATCGTTGCGGCGCTGCTCTTCATCCTCTCGCTCGCTGGGCTCTCCAAGCACGAGACCTCCCGCATGGGCTCGGCGTTTGGCATCATCGGCATGGCGCTCGCCCTCGCCGCCACGATTTGGTACACGCTCAACGGTTCGACCGTTGCCGTCGCCGCTGTCATCGGCGTTGCAATGCTCCTGGGCGCAATCATCGGCCTTGGCCGCGCACGCACCGTCAAGATGACCGAGATCCCCGAGCTAATCGCCGCGCTGCACTCCCTCGTGGGCCTCGCGGCCGTGCTCGTCGGGTGGAACGGCTACCTTCAATACAAGGACATCCGCGACACCCTCGGCGACATGGCAGGCGTTCACGACGCCGAGATCGTCATCGGTGTCTTTATCGGCGCCGTAACTCTCACCGGGTCGATCGTCGCCTACCTTAAACTCGCAGCAAAGATAAACTCTGCGCCCCTCGTACTCCCCGGCAAACACGTGTACAACGTGCTCGCACTGCTTGCGTTCCTCGGGCTCACGGTCGCGTTCGTTATGAACCAGAACGTGTGGCTGCTAGCCGCTGCCCCCGTCATTGCCCTCGCGCGCGGGTGGCACCTCGTGGCATCGATCGGGGGGGGCGACATGCCCCTCGTCGTCTCGATGCTCAACTCCTACTCTG
>CAYVDF010000218.1:0-2734 GCA_964450475.1 uncultured Pseudactinotalea sp. | reverse complement strand
CTTTCGAGGGTTTCAATGATGTCGACGTGGGTGGTACTGAACGCGCGGGTGCGGATGGGCTCGTGGACCGGCATTACGACGGCAGCGTCGTCCTCCATCTCGATCACGGTGTACGCCCTGCCTTGGTGGAGATAGATGGCGCCAGGGTGAACGGTGGCATCGGCGCGGTTGGAGTCGACGGTACCGACCACGCGGCCGGTGCCGTGTTCAACGACCGTGACTCCGTAGCCTGATGTGCCGCGGATGTCGGTGAGGGACGAAGGGCGCTCGGGTCGGTCGTAGTTCCAGTACCAGCCGCGGCTGCGACGGCGCAGGAGTCCGCGGGCAACGAGTTCATCGAGGAGGGCAGTATCGGCGAGTCCAAATAGAGGAAGGTCAACCTCGGTCAGCGGGGACTCGGCGGCTGCGGCACACAGATGCGGCGCGAGAACGTTGGGGTTCGTCGGATCGAAGACAGCCGCCTCGACGGGCGCATCAAAGATGTGCTCGGGATGGGAGAGGAGATAGTGATCGAGGGGGTCTTCGGAGGCCACGAGCACGGCGAGGCCATCCATGCCAGCCCTGCCGGCGCGGCCAATCTGTTGCCAGAACGAGGCGCGGGTGCCGGGCCAGCCCGAGACGATGACGGCATCAAGGCCGGCGATATCGATGCCCATCTCTAGGGCGTTAGTTGAGGCAACTCCAAGGAGCCGTCGGGTATGGATGGCGCGCTCAATCGCGCGGCGTTCTTCCGGTAAATATCCGCCGCGATAGGCAGCAATCGTTCCTTCCTTGGCGGGGCCGACGCGCTCGCGGACGATCTCGGCGATGGCTTCGGCGCCGGCACGGCCGCGAGTGAAAACGAGGGCACTAGCGTCGTGCTCGACCACCGTGGCAAGAAGGTCCGCGGACTCGGCGAGCGCAGATTTTTTCGTGGGCTTCTCCCCAGTACCGGCCTGCTCGTCGTCGGAAAAAATAATTATTTTCTCATCGAGCGGTGGCGTTTGATCGACATCGGGTGGGTTCCACAGCACTACGGTGCGCTCTCCAGCGGGCGCGGTTGAGGCCTCGACCACGCCGACCTCGCTCGTGTCCACGCCGAGGAAGGTCGCGACCGTTTCTTGCGGTGTGGCGGCGGTGGCAGACGCGACGACGACCTTCGGGTTCGCGCCGGCGCCGCGGGCGAGGCGCAGAAGGCGGCGAATGACGAGGGAGACGTGCGCGCCGACCATGCCGCGGTAGGAGTGCAGCTCGTCAACGAAGACGTACTCGAGGCCGCGCAGTAGTTTCGCCCAGCGCGCCGCGGTGGGTAGGAGGGAGAAGTGGAGGAAGTCGGGATTGGTGAACACGATGTCGGCGTGAGCGCGAGCCCACGAGCGTTCGGGCGGTGAGGCATCGCCGTCAATAACGCTTGCGTTGATGTGAGTGAGGCCCTCCTCGCGAAGCACGAGGTTGAGTTTTTCGGCCTGATCATTGCCGAGGGCTTTCGTCGGAGAAATATACATCGCCGTGGCTGGCCGAAACACCTCGGAGACTCGACCCGAGGGGCGCCGAAGAACGGCGCTGAGGGTGGGCGCCCAGGCGATGAGTGACTTGCCCGATCCGGTCGCGGTGGCAAGGGCGAGGTGCTGGCCCGATTGCAGAATCTCCCACGCGCGCACCTGGTGAACCCACGGCGCAGTGACCCCGTGAGCAGTGTCGTAGGCCGCGACCACTTCGGGTACGATCCAGTCTGGCCAGTCGGCGATTTCCCCAGCACTCGCAGGAAGCACGCGCGTATGCGCGAGCGGATCGTGACCGGGTGCGTACCGGTTTGATGCCGCGAGCAATTGAGCGAGCAGCGGGTGTGGCACCCCATTATTGTCGCTCAATTAGTTAGCAATCCGGGACTTTAGTGGCACGAGGCACGTGTTCTGGCAGATAGACTCACGATCTATGGGCCCCCAAATTTTGTGCGGGCAAAAATCTTCGTCAAGGAGGACTACAGGCAATGCTCAACAGCTCGAGCCTGATCATTGTTTCAGTGATTGGTGTCATCGCGGTTGTTGCCCTCATCATCGCAGCGGTTCTGAGACGTCAGGTTCTCGCCGCTGGAGAAGGCACAGCCAGCATGCAAGAGATAGCCAAGGCAATTCAGGAAGGAGCAGCTGCGTACCTCAACCGCCAATTCCGCACACTCGGAATCTTCGTTGTTGTTGTGTTCGCGTTACTGTTCTTGCTCCCAGCCGATGACGGAACAGTCAAGGCCGGGCGAGCAGTCGCCTTCCTCTTCGGTGCCGGCTTCTCAGCGGCAATCGGCTACCTGGGAATGTGGCTCGCCACCCGCGCTAACCTGCGCGTTGCGGCGGCTGCCACCGAGAAGGACGGCCACGCGGAGGGGGCGCGGATCGCATTCCGCACCGGCGGGGTCGTCGGTATGAGCGTGGTCGGCCTCGGCCTCCTTGGTGCCGCCGGAGTAGTCCTTGTCTTCAAGTCCAGCGCCCCCGTCGTGCTTGAAGGCTTCGGCTTCGGAGCCGCACTGCTGGCGATGTTCATGCGCGTTGGTGGAGGTATCTTCACCAAGGCCGCTGACGTTGGTGCAGACCTCGTTGGAAAGGTCGAACAAGGCATCCCCGAAGACGACCCGCGCAACGCCGCCACCATCGCCGACAACGTCGGCGACAACGTCGGGGACTGTGCCGGTATGGCCGCCGACCTGTTTGAGTCCTACGACGTGATGCTGGTTGCCGCCCTCATCCTCGTGAGCGCCACGAGG
>CAYVDF010000217.1:1559-2748 GCA_964450475.1 uncultured Pseudactinotalea sp. | reverse complement strand
CCTCGACGACGGCCGGCTCACCGATGGGCAGGGGCGCACGGTCGATTTCCGTAACACGATCCTCATCCTCACCTCGAACCTTGGCTCACAGTTCCTCATCGACCAGACCGTGGAACCGCACGTCAGGCAGGAATCGGTGATGACGCTCGTGCGGCAATCGTTCAAGCCCGAGTTCCTTAACCGGCTCGATGAGGTCGTCATGTTCGACGCCCTGAGCATCGAACAACTCGGCCGCATCGTCGGGCTCCAGGTCGACCGCCTGCGCGCACGCCTCGACGACCGCCGCATCACCCTCGACGTCACCGAGGGCGCGATGGAGTGGCTCGCTCGCGAAGGCTACGACCCCTCGTACGGAGCGCGCCCGCTGCGCCGCCTCATCCAACGCGAAATCGGCGACGTGCTCGCCCGCAAGCTACTTGCCGGTGAGATTTCAGACGGCGATCGCGTGCTCGTCGATTCAGGTCCAGATGGTCTGGAGATCACCTCGAGCGTAGCTGCCTAGCAGCACGCGTGGGCGGCCTCGCGGTTATTCGACCGTGAGGTCGCCTTCGTATGCCGAGCCAACGAGGCGCGAGCTGCCAACGCTGGCGATGAAGCACGTGATCTCCCGATCGCCGTGGTTCCACGAGGACTCACTCGGGTAGAGGCCGTGGGAATCGAGGTGGCCGGTGTCATAGATCGCCTCGATCTCGACGGCCCACGCTCGGCACTCATCGCGGGCCGTGCTTGCGAGCTCGTCCTCGCTTGGATACTCATCCCACGGCGCCGCGAAGTTCGCAGAGACCTCGAACCGGTGAGGCGTCTGGCAGTCCACCGGTTGGAGCAGATTGCCGCGGACGTAGTTGAGATCCATGAAGCAATCACCCTCCATCAGGGCAACATCTTCAACCGGCGGGAGCGCCGGAGAGGTGATCTCGATGCCGTCGGAATACGAGGAGATTGCCTTTCCGATCTCGGAGATGAGCACGTATGCCCCGACGATAATCACGGCGAACACAAGCAACAGCGCAACGGGCGCGAACCGTTTGCGCTCACGGCTCGCGCTGCCCTGACCACGGTGCGGCGCGGCCGGCGGTACCCCTCTCGGAACCTGCGGGCGTGCCCCCGGTCTAGTTGGCGTGCGACCAGCCGAGTAGGTCGGGGCCGTCTCGATGGGGCGACCGCTGCGATCCGCGTACGGGTTTCCCGG
>CAYVDF010000217.1:0-1459 GCA_964450475.1 uncultured Pseudactinotalea sp. | reverse complement strand
GACGGCGCCATCGAGGGCCGGCCATTGCCTTGCTCAGGTGTGTTCGTCACGGCGCGTGCCTTCCTATCCCACAAGATCGACGGTGATGGGCCCGGTTGTCGAGCGGGCAAAGCAAATTATATTTTTCTCCCCCGCCTTCCAGTTGGCTTCCGAGGGAATGAGGTGCCAGGGGACAAAATTCTCTGCCCTCTCACCGATCCGCGTACTCAGATCGTTGAACGCCGCCTCACACACCTCGGCTGCCTTCGGGTGGAGCACCTCCGGGCCCTCGTACTCACTCGCCGTGATCGGAGTTCGGGCGATGACCTGGAGTTGGTGGTCCTGGGCGCACGGGGTGAGGGTCACCTCGCCGACCTCGGGCGTGACCGGCATCGTGACGACGCAGTTGCCAACGTCGAGGTTGACGGGGGAGCCGGCGCGGGTCGCGGGCACATCCCCAGCGACTGGGGTTTCAGACAGGCGCGCGAACGTGCCATCAAGAATGAACGTTCCGATCGTGAGCAACCCGGCGATGAGAAACAGTGAAGAAAAAATAATTCCGGCGGTCGCAAGCCCCTTGCCTCGGCGGAGCGTCTGCTTGATCTTACGGTGAGCCGCGATTCCGAGCCCGAGTCCAAGCGGAGCGATCGGTGAAGTGACCAGCGATGCGATAGCGAGTGGCTCAACGGGTTGCTTCTGCAGCGAAGGGAACGTGTAGGTGCCCGGCGGCGTCCCCGTCTGTGTGGGGCGCGCAGTGGACTCATACCCCGGCCCCGGCGCGCTGAAGGTTGGTTGCGGGCTCGCATAACCAGGCCGCGAGTATCCCGGCGTGGGCTCGGCCGGCTCCTGCGGCGGGGTGTATCCCGGCGATGCCCACGGCGAGGGCTGGGTCGGATCGCTCATAGTCCTTAGCCTAGCGAGTCGAGCTCGAGCACAACCGGCACGTGATCCGACGCTCCGGCGCCCTTGCGCTCGTCTCGGTCAATCCACACACGGTTGACGCGCGGCGCGGCCGAGGCGCTCGCGAACGCGAGATCGATCCGCATCCCGTTGTTCCGAGGGAACGCAAGGCGCTGATAATCCCAGTACGTGTACTCACCCGGGGTGTGCTCCCTGCTTACCTCGACGTACCCCGCGGCCTCGATCGCCGCGAGCCCCGCGCGCTCAGGCGGAGAAATGTGGGTCTTGCCCTCAAATGCCGCCGGATCCCACACGTCCTCATCGCGACCGATAACATTCCAGTCACCAAGGAGCAGGGTGTCATCGCCGGCCCACGGGGCCGCGGCCGCGGCGAGTGCCGCGAGCCAGTCCAACTTGTACACGTAGTGCGGGTGGTTCAACTCCCGCCCGTTCGGAATATAAAGGCTCCACACCCGAATCGGCCTCTCTCGACCAACCGTCGCCCCGATCGCGCGCGCCTCGACAACCGCCTCGGCCTCGGACCGACCAAAGGCGGGCTGATCCGCAAAGCGAGTCTCGA
>CAYVDF010000216.1:0-2760 GCA_964450475.1 uncultured Pseudactinotalea sp. | reverse complement strand
AGTCGGGGCGCCGCCTGCCGATCACGATCATCCTCGTGCTGGTTGCGCTCGGGGCCTCGTATGCGGTCTATACCACCCAAGCCATCGACTGGCTCGCGCCTATCTTTGCGCTCGCGCTCATCGCAATCTTCGTGGCGCAAATGTTCCGCCGCGATCGCACCGATCTCGTTGACCAAGTCGCCGGCCACTTCGCGGGCGCCGTCGCGGTGGCGGGAGGTGCCGGGTGGCTCGCCGTAGACGCCGGCCCGACGGGCAAGGCCCTGACGCTCACGGCCGCAGCATGCATCGCGACCGCGGCGATTATTACGGCACTCCCGCTGCCGACGAAAATCGTGGTTGCGCCGTCCATACTCATTCCCCCATTCGTGGGATACGGAATCGCGCTCAATGTTGAGGAGCTCACGCTCACGACGGGCCTGCTCATCGGTGTTGTGGCGGGGCTGCTCGTGGCGGCGCTGCATTTCCTGTTCACCGAGTACGCCGATTCGATGGAGGCGCTCCCGTCGCTCGCGGGCGCGCTCATTGCGGTGTCGGTTTCGGGGGTGCCGATCTACATTTTGGGTAAGGCGCTATTGCATATGCCGTAGCGGAAACGCACGCGCGAGGAGGAGGTAGAGTAGAGGCATGGTTGAGAATCTTTTTGTGGCACTCGTGGGTGCCGTGGGCGTCGGCGTAATCGCCTTCGCGGCGCTCGTGGTCTCGCGCCTATACCGCCGCCGATAACATGTCGTTTCAATTCCCTGAAGGGCTCGCCCCTGAGGTGTATCCGCTCGCGTGGCTCGTTGGCTCGTGGCGCGGGCCAGGCTACCTCGGGTACGAGAACATCCCCGAACGCCCGATCGTGGTGGAGGCGACCTTCAGCCACGATGGCGGGCCGTACCTCGCCTACCAGTGCACCACGTGGCTGCTCGAAGGTGAGCTCGGTGGGTTAGAGACCACCGTGGATCAGGCAACGCTCGTTGCCGGGGATGTGTGGGGCACCGAATCCGGGTATTGGCGCGTGCCGCCAGGTGGCCAGGGTGAACTCCAAAACGGGGAGAAAGCCCCGCGATCGGAGCTCGAGGTGCTGCTCGCCGACCCGTCTGGGCACATCTCCGTGCTCGTTGGCGCCGTGCAGGGCCCGCAGATTGCGCTCATGTCTGACGTTATTGCGCGCACTGAATCCGGTGCCGAGATCGCGGCTGTCAAGCGCCAGTACGGTCTCGTTAACGGTGAGCTCATGTGGGCAACGGACATGGCCGCGTTCGGCCACGAGATGGCCTCCTACTCAGCGGGCCGCCTGCAGCGGGTGAGCTAAGCCGATGAGCGCCTACCACAGCCCCCTTCTCGCGTTTTCCTTCTCCGACGGGGCGGTCGTGGGTAGCCACGAACCCGACGTCGGCGTCGCCGCCCACTACGGCTCGCCCCTGATCGAGCAGCGCGCGCTCGCACGCGGGGTCGCGCTCGTCGACCTCTCCCACCTCGACGTTGTCACGGTCTCCGGCTCCGATCGCCTCAAATGGCTCCACACCCTCTCCACCCAGATGCTCGAGGGCCTCGCCCCCGGCACCTCGACCGAGTTTTTCCTCCTCGACGTCAACGGCCGGATCGAGCACGCCGCGAAAATGTTTGATGACGGCGAGCGTGCCTGGCTCATCGCTGATTCCGGACGTGGGGCTGCTTTGGCAGATTTTCTCGACCGCATGCGTTTTGCGTTTGACGTCGAGGTCGCCCAGCCTGATTACGCGATCGTCGGCTCGCGATCTGACGGACCCGCACTGACCGCCCGCGACGGATCTGAGTTGCCCGTGTGGCGCGACCCGTGGCCCGACGTGGGCGAGGGTGGCACTGAGTACACGCGCCTGACCGAAGAGCATCCCGGCCTGGAATGGCGCAGCGCGATGTGGTTCGTGCCGCGGGAGGATCTCGGCGCCGTGGTCAAGGCTGCTGTTGATGCGGGCGCACGCATGGCCGGAATGTGGGGCTGGGAAGCACTGCGCATCGCGTCATGGCGCCCGCGCCACAACCGCGAGGTCGATGACCGCGCGATCCCGCACGAACTCGACTGGCTGCGCACCGCCGTGCACCTGCACAAGGGTTGCTACAAGGGTCAGGAAACGATCGCGCGAGTATTCAACATGGGCAAACCTCCGCGCCGCCTCGTGTTCCTCCACCTCGACGGTTCTGAGCACACGTTCCCCGAGCCCGGCGACGACGTGGTCTTGGGCGAACGCACGGTCGGCACCGTGACCTCCGTCGGCCAGCACCACATCCTCGGCCCCATCGCGCTCGCGCTCGTTCGCCGCGGTACCGATGACACCGAAGATCTCCTCGCCGGCGGAATCGCGGCTTCCCAAGAGCCGATCGTCAACCGCGACGGCGAAGGCACCGGCCGCCCCGAACAAATCGACCGCGCCTCCCTGCGCCGCCCACCGGGCGGGATGCCGAACCTCACCCGCGGGAAGTAACTCCCCACGCAGTGCTCGCCCTGACAAGTTTTTGTTCAGGAGTTCCTGATGACGTCGAGTATGTGGTGCTGGCGCACGAGGCGCACGTGCCGGGCCACTCGCGATCGAACTCGATCAACGGCGTCAGTTTGCCGCCCGTTAACCTGCACGCCGTACGGTCATGATGACGGAGCTGATTGCTCCGATAGCTGGAATAGTGCCTAGTGAATCAGGCTAAGGAACAGCGTTATGTCGTGGCTCGACCAGATCGCAGTGTATCTGCCGACTGCAATTCTTCTACTCGGTGTGTTGGCCTGGTTTGCGCAACCGCCAC
>CAYVDF010000215.1:0-2779 GCA_964450475.1 uncultured Pseudactinotalea sp. | reverse complement strand
CCGCACCGACGGCGCCAGCCTTCGCGACCTGCTCCTCTGGGTAGAGCGCGGTGCCGACGGGGCCCATCTCGGTCATCCCGTACACCTGATAGAAGTTGTCGGAGTTGTAGGCGGCCTGGATCGTGCGCACTGTATCGGCGCCCATGGGGGCCCCGCCGTAGGTCCACACGCGCATTGACGACAAGTCGAAATCAGATAGCGAGATTCCCTGCGCTTTGGCCACCTGAAGCGGTGCGAGGTAGGCGATCGGGGCGCCAAAGAAGGCGGTGACCTTGTGCTTCTCAATCGTTTTGAGGAACTCGATTGGGTGATATTCCTTGAGCAGCACGACCGTGCCTCCAACGAAGATCATCGACAGGAACCAGTTGTTCAGCGGGGAGGAATGCCAGATCGGCATCGCGATGAGGAACGTGTCGGAGCGGCGCAAGCCGATTGTCGCGGTGGTGTACGCGGCGACCGTGGCGAGCCCACGGTGGGAGTGCAGGCACCCCTTCGGCCGTGACACGGTGCCGGAGGTGTAGAGGATTTCTGCGACGTCGTTCTCGCTCACCTTGACGCCATCCCAAGGCTCGGCGGCGTGGACAGCTGCATCGAAAGTCGCGGTGAGATCGTCATTCGTCGTGAGCCACGTAACGGAGGGGGCAGCGGCGGTGGCGGTCTCGGCAAGCTCTTCGGACACGATGCCAAGGCTGATCCCGGAGTGATCGGCGAGGAACGTCACCTCACCGACTGAGAGCTTATGGTTGATCGGAACGAGGGTGGCGCCTGCGCGCCAAATTCCGAGCGCTGCAACAACGAACCCCGGCGTGTTGTAGGTCATCACACCAACCCGATCGCCTGCGCCAACCCCGGCATCGCGCAGGGCGGCGGCCGACTTCTTCGAGGCCTCCAGCAACTCGGCGTACGTGGCGGAGCTGTCGCCGAAGATAAGCGCATCCTTGTCCGGGAACTTGTGCGCTGTGCTTTCAAACATTGAGGTGAGATCCATGAGTGCTGCTCTCCTAGTCGCCCATCGGGCGTGATCGTCGTTGATACTTTCCATAATTATTGAATCATGATTCAATGAGGAAGGAAAGCCACGAAAAACTACGAGTGGAGGTGGCATGGCAACGACGCATGGACGGCGCACAGAGATCCTCCAAGCCGCGCATGAAGCCGTCTCCGCGCGCGGGTTTGCGGCCGCGAGCATCAAGGAGATCGCGGCGCGTGCCGGTGTCAGCGCAGGCACCGTGTACACGTACTTCGGCTCACGAGACCAGCTCCTTGCGCAGGTCTTCCGCGAAGCAGCAGCCGTCGAGTTCGAGGCGGTCGCGGCGGCGGTCGGCCGAGAAAGCGGCGTGAGCAAGGAGATCCGCGCACTTGTGGAAACATTCGCGCACCGCGCCTTCGCGAACCGCATTTTTGCATGGGCGCTGCTCATCGAACCCGCAGGCGCAGCGATCGACGCCGAACGCCTCACCTTCCGCCGCAAGTACGCCGACCTCACCGAGCGCATCATCACGCGCGCGATCGAGGCAGGGCAAGCACCCGAGCAAGACCCACGCATCGTCGGCCCCGGCCTCATCGGCCTCATCAGCGAAGCCCTCACCGGACCCCTCTCCCCAGAAGGATCCGTCCCCACAGAGCACCTCGTCGAAGGTGTCATCCACATGTGCCAACGTGCAATAGGAGAAGTCCAATGAGCACCCACACCGTCACCAACCAATCCCCGCCGCGCACAGGCATCAATGAATTCACAACCAACATTCCGCTCGTTGAGGCCGTCACGCGTTATGACGGCGAGTGGGGGCTCGCCGAGTTAGAGGCCACCGGTGCGTTGGTCGGCTCGAGCGAGTTTCAAGACGACGCGCGGCTAGCGAACGAGTACCCGCCCGTGTTGCGTACGCACGATGCGCACGGGAACCGGATCGATGAGGTGGAGTATCACCCGGCCTACCACCGGATCATGGGTGCAGCCGTCGCGGCAGGTGCGCACACGAGCGCATGGGCGAACCCGCGCCCTGGCGCAAACGTCGTGCGTGCCGCGCAGTTCATGCTCTTTGCCCAAGTGGAGCCAGGCCACGCGTGCCCGATATCGATGACGCACGCGGTGGTGCCTTCCCTCGAATTCGAGCCGGACGTCGCGGCGAAGTGGCTGCCTCAGATTACCTCGCGGCTGTACGATCCGGAGCTTGCTGAGGGTAAGCCCGGTGCGATCTTCGGGATGGCCATGACGGAGAAACAAGGTGGCTCCGACGTGCGCGCAAACCAGACGACGGCCAAGCGCGGGACCGATGGTGCGTGGACGCTTACGGGCCACAAGTGGTTCTGCTCGGCGCCCATGTCCGATGCATTCTTAGTGCTAGCCCAGGCTCCGCAGGGCCTGAGCTGCTTCCTCGTGCCGCGCGTTTTGCCCGGTGGGGAGCGCAATGCGTTCGCGATCCAACGGCTGAAGAACAAACTCGGAAACAAGTCGAATGCGTCCTCTGAAGTGGAGTTCGATGGAACGACGGGCTACCTCATCGGTGAGGAGGGGCGCGGAGTGCGCACAATCATCGAGATGGTCGCCCGCACCCGGCTCGATAACGTGTTCGGTGCGGCAGCCGGAATGCGCCAGGCTGTGGCAGAAGCCGTGTGGCACGCACGGGGGCGGAAGGCGTTCGGCAAGCTCCTCATCGATCAGCCGGCGATGACGGCCGTCTTGGCGGATTTGGCGCTAGAGTCCGAGGCGGCCACTGCCACGGCGATGCGGTTGGCGCGAGCCCACGATGAGGATGCCCCGGAATCAGACGTCGCGTTT
>CAYVDF010000214.1:1158-2800 GCA_964450475.1 uncultured Pseudactinotalea sp. | reverse complement strand
GTCACGCGTGTCTACTAACGATGACCCGGATCCCCACGTGCTCGCGAAGGCCGCGCTAGCCCGAGCCAAAGATACCGCCCGCAACCGGGGCTTTCGCACACGAACAGGCCCGAAAAAACAAGTTTCGCACCACCCAAACGTCACCCCCGGTAAAGGAAGAGACCCCGCGGAGGTGTCAAAAACAATGGATCGGCTCGTATCGATGATGGGGTGGCGCAACCGTATCGAGGTCTCCTCAGTGCTGGGCCGGTGGGAGGAAATCCTTGGCTCCGACATCGCAGCGCACTGCATCCCGCAGTCGTTTGATGACGGCGAGCTCATCATCGCCGCCGACTCCACCTCGTGGGCGACCCAGCTCAAATATCTGCTGCCGCAGATCGAAAAGCGGCTCGCCGAAGAGGTCGGCGAAGGGGTCGTTAATAAGATCCAAGTGCGGGGCCCAAGTGCCCATCGGATGCGTGGGAAATGGCGTGTTCAGGGGCGCGGCGTGCGGGATACGTGGGGTTAATTTCGCTGTCGGTGAGAAAAGTGCGAAAGAGGGTGTGGATAGGCTCACATTTACCCACAAGAAGTGCCGCAAATCTCGGAGATTACGCCATTTCGCGGTAGAATATAGGCCTAAGTGCTGGGGCGAAATTGGTGCGAAAATTATTGTTCTTCTTCACCGCAGTGCAGATGTGAATCTTGTGCGTGACCCGCACACCAATTGGCAAGGAGTACCAGGACGACGTGGCTGAAACGATACCCGGTTCCGCAACCTCAACACTCTCTCGTAACGGAAACGGGGATCACGGCTACGAAGCCGGTGACATCTCCGTCCTCGAGGGTCTAGAGGCGGTCCGTAAACGCCCAGGCATGTACATCGGCTCCACCGGTGAACGCGGCCTGCACCACCTTGTATACGAAGCCGTCGACAACTCTGTCGATGAGGCACTCGCGGGGTACTGCGATCAGATCGATGTCGTGATTCAGGCCGATGGGGGCTTGCGCGTATCCGACAACGGCCGCGGGATCCCGGTCGACATTCACCCGACCGAGGGTAAGCCGACCCTCGAAGTCGTGATGACCGTGCTGCACGCCGGCGGTAAGTTCGGTGGCGGCGGCTACGCCGTCTCCGGTGGCTTGCACGGCGTGGGAATCTCCGTCGTCAACGCCCTATCGCACAAGTTCATCTCCGAGGTGAAACGCCAAGGCCACGTGTGGCGGATGGAGTTCGCAAACGGCGGGCACCCGACGACGGGGCTGATCAAGGGCGAAGAAACCGACGAAACGGGTACGACCCAGATCTTCTACCCCGACCCAGAGATCTTCGAAACCACCGTTTTCGATTTCGAGACGCTGCGCGCCCGGTTCCAGCAGATGGCGTTTCTCAACAAGGGCCTGACGATCACCCTCGTCGACGAGCGCGCCACCAATGGCGACGAAGAACTCGCTGGGAGTAAGGCCGATGCCGAAGATGTGCTTACCGAAGAGCAGCACTCGTTCCGGAAGGTGTCGTACCGCTATGACGGCGGGTTGCTCGACTACGTCAACCACCTCGTGAAGGTGCGCAAGCTCGAGGTAGTGCACCCTGAAGTCATCTCGTTTGAGGCCGAAGACACCGATGAGCGGATCTCGCTCGAGGTCGCGATGCAGTGGACGA
>CAYVDF010000214.1:0-1148 GCA_964450475.1 uncultured Pseudactinotalea sp. | reverse complement strand
AGGTGGAACCCACGAAGAGGGCTTCCGCGCCGCGCTCACCACGTTGATCAACCGGTATGCCCGTGAACGCAACCTCCTGCGTGAAAAAGATGAGAACCTCACCGGTGACGATATTCGTGAGGGGCTCACCGCCGTCATCTCAATCAAGCTCGGCGAACCGCAGTTTGAGGGGCAAACAAAGACGAAGCTCGGCAACACCGAGGCGCGCACGTTTACGCAGAAGGTCATGTACGACCAGCTCGGCGATTGGTTCGAATCGCACCCCGCTGAGGCGCGCGACATCATCCGCAAGGCCATTCAGGCGTCGCACGCGCGGATGGCTGCGCGCAAGGCGCGAGAGGCAACCCGCCGCAAGGGACTCCTCGAAGGTGGGGGCATGCCCGGAAAACTCCGCGACTGCTCCTCCCGCAATGCCGAAGTTTCCGAAGTGTTCATCGTTGAGGGTGACTCCGCCGGTGGTTCCGCGGTGCAAGGGCGCGACCCCGAAACCCAGGCGATCTTGCCGATCCGCGGAAAGATCCTCAACGTCGAGAAGGCGCGCCTCGATCGCGCGTTGTCGAACCAAGAGGTGCAGGCGCTCATCACG
Source organism: uncultured Pseudactinotalea sp. (assembly GCA_964450475.1). Classification (GTDB taxonomy): domain Bacteria; phylum Actinomycetota; class Actinomycetes; order Actinomycetales; family Beutenbergiaceae; genus HY158. The sequence goes on along the minus strand of CAYVDF010000214.1, from coordinate 562 downwards.
GCATTTGGCACCGGGATCGGTGAGGATTTCGACCTGTCCAAGCTTCGCTATCACAAGATCATCCTCATGGCCGATGCCGATGTTGATGGCCAACACATCGCGACGTTGCTGCTGACGCTGCTGTTCCGCTACATGCCCGAGCTCATCATCCACGGGCACGTGTACCTCGCGACCCCGCCGTTGTACCGCATCAAATGGTCGAACGCGCCGCACGAATACGTGTTCTCTGATGCGGAGCGCGATGCGAAGGTCGAGGCCGGGCTGGCGAAGAACTGGCGCTTGCCAAAGGATGCCGGAATCCAGGGTCTTGGTGAGATGGACTACCGCGAACTGTGGGACACCACGATGAACCCCGCAACCCGTACGTTGAAGCAGGTCACCTTGGATGACGCCGCTGCTGCCGATGAAATTTTCTCCATCCTTATGGGTGAAGATGTCGAATCGCGCCGCGCATTCATTCAGCGCAACGCCCGCGACGTCAGGTTCCTCGATATCTGATGCGCCCCGCCCACGATGGGCATGCGTGATCAAACTTTCGGCGTAAGAATTTAAGGAAAAATCG
>CAYVDF010000213.1:0-2806 GCA_964450475.1 uncultured Pseudactinotalea sp. | reverse complement strand
GTTGGTGACGGGCTCGGCGGGTGGGGCTCACTTTTAGGGGGTGGCTGCTCCTTTCTTGGTTCGGGTCGCGTGGAGCCGGTAGGACTGGGTACCGGTGTTGATGATGTGGGCGTTGAAGGTGAGCCTGTCGACGACGGCTGCGGCTAGTCGCGGGTCGGTGAACGTGGCTCCCCATTCTGAAAAGGGTGCGTTTGAGGCGCACGCGATCGAGGCCCGTTCCTCGCGTTCGGTGATGATCTGGAAGAGGAGTTCCGCGCCTCGGGAATCGAGGCTGACGTACCCGATCTCATCGAGGCACAGCAGGTCCAACCGAGCGTACCGGGCGATGACCCGGGAGAGTTGTTGATCATCGGCTGCCTCGATGAGCTCGTTGACTAACGCGGCGGTGGTGATGTAGCGGACCCGGCGGCCCTGTTCGGCGGCGGCGGTCCCCAACGCGATGAGCAGGTGAGTCTTGCCGGTGCCGGAGTCCCCGAGCAGGACCAACGGCTCGCCGGCATCGATCCAGGTACCCGTGGCCAGGTGCGCCAACGTTGCCGGTGGCAGGTCGGCGACCATGGAGGTATCGAAGTCTTCTATCCGTTTTGTGCGGGGGAACTTGGCTTCCTTGACGCGGCGAATCTTTCGCCGTGCCTCACGATCGGAGCATTCAGCCCCCAGGATTTCGCTCAGGTACGCCAGGTGACTCAGCCTGGCCCGGGCGGCGGCCTCAGCGACGGGAACGGCGTCGGTACGTACCGTTGGTAGCCCTAGGGCACGGGCCGCAGCCAGGACCGAGGCCGTCGCGGCTGCCTCGCTGATCGGTGTCACTGCCGGGGCGGGTGTGGTGCTCATGCTCCGACCCCCAGTAATGCGTCGTACCCGGTCAGCGTCGGAACGGGGCGGGGATCCGCTGGGACCGCTCGCAGTACGGGCACAGGTGGGGGTGCGGGGGGTTGGGTGTGACGACGGGCCTCCATCGTCACGACATCAACGTTGGTGACCCCTGCCTCGAGTGCTTCGAGGATCCCGGCGATCACGGCACTGGCGGGAAGGGTCCGGTGCAGCAATAACACCTCGATCAACGCACGGGTTCCGGGCCCGTCCCCGTGTTGAGCGCGGGCAAGATCCCAAAACTTGTCGTGAGCGCCGGTGAACACCCCCGATGTGCGGGCCTGGGCCAACGTCCGTGACCCTGGCAACGCCCCGGGCTTACGGGCAAGGACCTCCAAGTAGTGGTCCAACACCAATGTTTCATTGTTCTTATGGATGGACCGGGCATGGGTAGCGATGACCTTACCGTCAGCGACGACCTCAACCGTGGTCGCCCCTAACCGTGCCTGGACCGCACGGCCAGCGTAGGTCGCGGGCACCGAATAGTAGGCCTGACGTACACACACCCGTGCCTTGGCATCGACCCTGCACGACAGTAGCGTCGACGCATCGTAGGGTCCCTGGACCGGTAATGGGTGCAGGGTAGGCAACTCCAAGGCCGCTTCTGCTGCCACGGTTGCGGCTCGGCCCGTGATGCAACGCTCCTCGTCCTCAGCAAGGGCGGCAGCGGCCATAAACTCGTTCAACGCGGCCAACGATTCAAACTCCGGCAACGGGACGAGGTGATTACGGCGGAACCGTCCCACCTCCCCCTCGACCCCGCCCTTCTCGTGAGCCCCGTCCTTGCCGGGGATGCAGAAGAAGGAGTCGAACCCGTAATGGGACCTCATCGCGATAAACCGTGGGTTTTCCAACCGTTCCCGGCCCATCGCCACACGGATCACCGCAGGTTTGAGGTTGTCGTAACGGATCATCTTCGTCGGCACCCCGCCGAAACGTTCAAACGCGCGCACGTGCCCATCCAGGAATGACTCTTGAGCCTGATTCGCGTACGCAATATGAACCGCCCGACCCGAAAATGACAACCGCATGACGAACATCCACAGCCGCATCACCACACCGCCGATGATCGCTTGGAACTCGCCGAAATCGACCTCGGCCTCCTCACCCAAGGGGTGTTCCTGAGCAATCGGGACGTCCTGGATCGACCCGCTAATCTCACGCCGTAACCGGGCCACCAAAGCCCGTACCGAGGACTCCGCCACCTCAACACCATGCTCGTTGACCAACCGGCGCCACACCCGCCGAGCCGTGTGACGTTGCTTCTTCGGCGCGTCCTTATCCGCCATCAACCACCCGCGCACCACCTCCTCAAACGGCCCCAACACCGGCGCCGTACGCACCGGCACCTTCCGCGCCGGCGGCGTCGAGTCCGCCAACGCCTGACGCACCGTCCGCCGATGCACTCTATGTTTTTCTGCTAAACCACGAATCGACATGCCTTCATCACGGCGATCACGTCGGATACGCTCGAACTGCTCCACTCTCGTCATCTCCTTCATGACCAACCCCTTCGTCAGAAACGTCTTCCTAGGACACTTCAAACGCTAGGGCTGGAGGGTCGAGGGTGGGGCCACTTCAGACCATCACTCCTGCTCCAAGTGGGGCCACTTCAGGCTGTCATACTCACGGCATGTGACAACAGAAGACTTGGCCGCAGGTCTCGAGCCGATCTGGCATCGGGCCAGGGCCCACCGACCGGGATTGAGCCAGATCCACCCCCTGCCCGCCCCGATGGAGGACTCCCACGCTCGCTTACACCGCCAGGTTGTCGAAATTCGAGACGCCATGATCGACCCGCGGGTCTCGTTTGAAATAACTGAACACCAGCGCGCCCTACTGACCCGCGGGGAAAACCACCTACTAGGCCGGCCCGCACCCGGGATGAAGGAAACCCAATCCCATCCCCGCTCCCGCCAGTCCCAACGAGGTC
>CAYVDF010000212.1:0-2808 GCA_964450475.1 uncultured Pseudactinotalea sp. | reverse complement strand
AGTCGATCGTGATGGCCTCAGCACCCTTGCGGGCGGCATCCTCGGATTCACCCAGGACCCACGCGACGGGGTGGCCGTACATGCAGATCTCGGTGGGAAACAGCGGCTGATCGCGCTTGATCCCGCCATCGTTGAAGCCAGGAACGTCATCGGCCGTGAGCACCTTGACGACGCCCGGCACATCGTAGGCGCCGTCGACGTTCATCGTGTTGATCGTCGCGTGGGCGACGCCCACCTGCACGGGCCAGGCGTGGAGCACGCCGGTGTGGCGCGGGGGCAGGTCATCGGTGTACAGGGCAGCGCCGGTGACGTGCTCGACGGCGCTTTCATGGGGTACGGGTTTGCCGACCTCGGCCTCGCGCGGTATGTCAGCGAGGGGTCGGGTTGCGTAATAAGTCATTAGTTCACCTCCGCGAAGAAGCGCAGCACTGCTTGGGCGCAGGCTTGCGCGCGGTATTCACTGCTGGCGCGGTGATCCCCGATCGGGGTTCCTTCCGTCGCCATGATGCCTGCCGCGTGGTCGAATGTTTCTTGGGTGAAGGGTTGCCCTTCGAGTGCCGCCTCGGTTGCGAGTGCTCGGATCGGGGTGGCAGCCATGCCACCAACACCGATTCGAACGTTGCGCAGATTTCCGCCGTCAACATCGGCAGCGATCGCAACGGCAGCGGATGAAATGTCATCGAAGCGACGCTTAGCGATCTTGTAGAACCTCGCGTGCTCGGCGAGCGGGAGCGGCACGCGCACCGCTTTGATGAGTTCACCGGGAGTGCGCACGCTTTGGCGATAACCCGTGAAGTATTCGCTCAGTGGTACTTCACGCTCGCCGTCAACACTCGCGAGAACTAAGGTGGCATCGAGAGCGAGGAGGACGGGCGCGCCGTCACCGATGGGGGAGCCGGTGCCGAGGTTGCCGCCGAAGGTTGCGCCGTTGCGGATGAGTTTGGAGGCGAAGAGAGGGAAGAGGTCGGCGAGGAGGGGGATTCTGCCGTCGAGTTGGAGTTCTACCTCGGTGAGCGTGGAGCCGGCGCCGATCGTTACCGAGTCAGCTGAGAATTCGACGCCTTTGAGCTCATCGAGTCCATCGAGGGCGATGGTCAGGGGCGCGCGGGAGAAGCGCACGGCGACATCGACGCCCCAGTCGGTTCCGCCAGCGAGCAACACTGCTGCGGGTTCGGACTTGTAGAGTTCGAGGGCCTCAGCGAGGGTGGCGGGGCGGACGAAGCGGCCGTCGGGGTGTTCCAGCGTTAACGGCTCGGATACGGGAGCCGGTTGGCGGCGGCGCAGCGCGATCGGATCGTCCTCGGCCGGCGCGTCAGGAAGGGCATAGGCCGCATCGCGGATCGGGCGGTAGCCGGTGCAGCGGCACAGGTTGCCCGAGAGCGAGTGCAGATCGAAGCCGTTGGCGCCGAGCTCGGGGTCGGAGCCGCATGCCGGTTGGTCGCCTTCGCCGCCGCATAGGTTCGAGCCGCACACCTGCGCGCACGTCGTGCGTTCGGGGCGGTAGTATTCCGCGGCCATCGAGGAGATGAACCCGGGCGTGCAGTACCCGCACTGGGATCCACCGCGCACGGCCATCTCCTGCTGCACGGGGTGGAGCTCGCCGTTGGTGGCGAACCCTTCGGCGCTGTAGACCTCCTGGCCGGCGAGCGCCGCGGCGGGCATGAGGCAGGAGTTGATCGCTGTCCACCGGGTGCCTCCGTGGCCATCAGGCCGGGAGACCATCACGGCACACGCGCCGCACTCTCCCTCGGCGCAGCCTTCCTTGACGCTTGTGAAGCCCTGCTCGCGCAGGAAATTCAGGGCGCTCGTGTGAGCCCCTGCATTGCTAACGTCAACGTCGCGGCCATTGATCTTGATGATCGCAAGGTTGGTTAATACTGAATCGGTCATGGCGTCCTCCTGTTCCTCACCGGATTTAGTCGCACATCTCTGAGCAGTCGCATGGTTGCGGACCAGTGAGGCCGGATGCCACGCTCAGGTTATCCATGCAGAACAAAGCGCAGCCGATGAGAGGTACCTTACACCATGGATCCTGAAATGAAAACACCTTTCCACGATGTGGTTATTCCGGGGTCGGGGTGGCCCGGTGATATGGCCACGCTCCAGACTCCGGTTGCGCCTGCGGATGGATCTGTGGCTGACCTCGCCGAAACCTCTGCTGACCTGCGGGAACTTTCCGCGCGCAGTTCCGTGTGCCGAGCCTGCCCGCGCCTCGTCTCCTGGCGTGAAGAGGTCGCCCGAGTAAAAAGAAAATCTTATGACGGCGAGCAGTACTGGGGCCGCCCAGCGCCCGGTTTTGGTGATCCCCACGCACGTTTAGTGATCGTTGGGCTCGCCCCCGCGGCGCACGGCGCCAATCGTACTGGGCGGGTGTTCACTGGGGATCGGACGGGGGATTTTTTAGTTTCTGCGATGCACCGCGCGGGCTTTGCCAACCAAGACACCTCCCATAGCGCAGATGACGGCTTGGAGCTTATCGATGCGAGGCTCGTCTCGGCGGTGCGCTGCGCCCCGCCGCAGAACAAGCCGACACCGCTGGAGCAGCACACGTGCGCGCCGTGGCTTGATCGGGAATTGGAGTTTATTTCGCCCAAAGTTCTCCTCGCCCTAGGCAGCATTGGGTGGCGGGCAACCTGCCTCGCCCTTGGCCGGCTCGGGTTTGAGGTGCCGCGGCCGCGCCCGAAATTTGGCCACGGGGCCGAGTTCGTGGCGATGCGCGAGGGCGAGCGCGTCGTCGTCGTGGGGAGCTTCCATCCCTCACAACAGAACACGTTCACCGGCCGGTTGACGGAGGAGATGATGGACGCC
>CAYVDF010000211.1:0-2842 GCA_964450475.1 uncultured Pseudactinotalea sp. | reverse complement strand
GTTACGCCGAACTCGCCCGCACCCTCGGGGTTGACCTCGGTGCCCGCGTGCCCGCCGGTCGCGTGCGCGAGGCCGTGCTTCAGTTGCGCCGCTCCAAGGGGATGGTGTTAGAGGCCGAGGACCATGACACGTGGAGTGCTGGGTCCTTCTTCACCAACCCCATCATCCCGCCCGAGCAGGTGCCCGAGGGCGCCCCCGCATTCGATGTCGATGCCACGGCGGAGGCGACGACGCCGGGTGGCGGCGAACTCGTTAAGACCTCAGCCGCGTGGCTAATCTCGCAGGCCGGGTTTGACAAGGGCTTCAGCCTCGGGACTCCGGCGGCACTGTCAACGAAGCACGTGCTCGCGCTGACTAACCGCGGGGGAGCGACCTCGGCCGACATGGTCGAGCTCGCGCGTCACGTGCGCGATGTGGTGGCAGAAAAGTTTGCGATCACCCTCGTGCCCGAGCCGGTGTTGGTTGGGCACAGCCTGTAGGAAGAAAAATTTATTGTGGCTCAGCGGCGAGCCAGTCAGCGACGCCAGCAAGCAGGCGAGCCTTAACGTGGTCGCTTGCTGTAGATGCGCGGATGGAGGACTCCGCGAGATGGGCGAGCGCGACGTCATCAAGACCGTGCACGTGACGGGCGGCTTCGTACTGATCGACGAGGCGAGTACCGAACAGCAGCGGGTCATCGGCGCCGAGCGCGACCGTGGCGCCGGCGGCAAGCAGCATGGGTAGGGGGACGCCAGCGGTTGTGGCGAACACGCCGAGTGAGACGTTCGAGCCGGGGCAGACTTCTAGGGCGATGCCGCGCTCGACGAGGGAATCGAGCAGGGCGGGATCCTCGAAGCTGCGCACACCGTGGCCGAGGCGGTCGGGTTTTAGGTAGGTGAGCACGTCTGTAATGTGATCGGGACCGAGCAGCTCACCGCCGTGGGGGACCGATGCGAGGCCGGCGCGAGCGGCAATGCGAAAGGCGGGGGCGAACTCCGAGGTGGTGCCGGCGCGTTCGTCGTTGGATAGGCCAAAGCCCACGACTTCCCCGGCGTTCTTGGCAGCGAGGCGGGCAAGCGTGCGCGCCTCCAATGGATGGCGGATGCGGGAGGCGGCGACGATTACGCCGATGTCCACACCGGTGGCGGCGCTCGCGAGCCGGGCCTCATCGAGAACGATCTCTAGGGCAGGGGTGATTCCGCCCACAAAGGGGGCGTAGCTCGTTGGGTCAATTTGGATCTCTAGGCGGCCTGAGCCTTCGGCGGCATCGTCCTCGGCGGCTTCTCGGAGGATGCGGCGCATCGTCTCTTCGCTGCGCACGAGCACGCGCGCGGCGTCGTAGAGATGTTGGAAGCGAAACCACCCACGCTTCGTGGCGGGAAGGCGTAAGGAATCGGGGCTCGTGATTGCCTCGCGCAGGGAGTTTGGAAGGCGGCGGCCTTGCTGCTCAGCGAGGTCAAGCAAGGTAGCGGGTCGCATTGACCCGGTAAAGTGCAGGTGCAGGTGGGCTTTGGGTAGTGCGCGCAGATCGCGCGAAGGTGCCTGGCTCACGCTTCTAAGCCTACGGGTCTTTCCGGGCGGCCTTGGCAAGTTGAGGTAATAGTGCTCACCTTTGGTTAGACCCGCGGGGCAACATGTCGTACACTCTACTGCGGCGCAATTTTTGCCTGCCTGTGCCTCGCGAGTGTGGAACAGGCTAAGGTAGAAGATTGCATAACCAAATAGGGCAGTGGCGCAATTGGCAGCGCACCGGTCTCCAAAACCGGCGGTTGAGGGTTCGAGTCCCTCCTGCCCTGCCAAACCGGCACCGGAAAATCCGGTGCTGGCGTGTTTATAAAACCCGAGAGGAAATCACCAGTGAGTATGTCTGCAAGCGCACCCAAGGGCGCACGCGACGCTGCGCGCTCCGGTGGCAAGAAGCCCCAGGGTGAGGGCAACGCCTTCTCTCGGATGATTCGCTGGATCGTCACCTTCTACCGTCAGGTCATCTCTGAACTGAAGAAGGTCGTCACCCCGAGCCGTAACGAGTGGGCCACGTTTGTGGTCGTTGTGCTCGTGTTCGTGCTCGCGATTGTTGCGTACGTCGGTGTGTTGGATTTCCTCATCGGCAAGCTGATGTTCTGGGCATTCGCTCACTAACACGCCACGAACGAAGAAAGCAGGTCACTCGTGTCTGAGCAACCCGACGTCGTGGGCGAAATTTCGCCTGAGGACGCACAGGTCGCAGAGGTCGAATCGCCAGAAGTTGCAGGCGAGAATGCCGCCCCCGTCGACCCCGAACGCCAACTGCGCCGCGAACTTCGCGCACTCCCCGGTGACTGGTACGTCATCCACTCCTACGCCGGGTACGAGAACCGCGTGAAGGCGAACCTCGAATCGCGCATCAACTCCCTCAATATGGAGGATTACATCTTCCAGGTCGAGGTCCCGATGGAAGAGGTCGTAGAGATCAAGAACTCCGTGCGCAAGCTCGTCAAGCGCGTTCGGATCCCCTCCTACGTTTTGGTCCGCATGCAAATGACGGACGAATCCTGGGGCGCCGTTCGGCACACCCCCGGCGTTACCGGCTTCGTCGGCAACGCCAACACCCCCGTGCCGCTGACCCTCAAAGAGGTCGTCTCGATGCTCGCTCCCACGCTGGAAGCGCAGGTCGCCCCGGTTGCCGGTGGCTCACCAGACCTGCCGGCGATCGAGGTCGAGTTCGAGGTTGGCGAATCTGTCACCGTGACCGATGGTCCGTTCGACACGATGCCTGCAACGATCTCCGAGATCACCCCAGAAAGCCAGAAGCTCATCGTTCTGGTATCAATCTTCGGCCGCGAGACGCCCGTCGAGCTGTCGTTCAACCAGGTCGCCAAGATCT
>CAYVDF010000210.1:0-2842 GCA_964450475.1 uncultured Pseudactinotalea sp. | reverse complement strand
GTGGCGCATGTCGGGGCCGACAATCATCCGGGCGATATGGGGGACCACGAGACCGACCCAGGCGATGAGCCCGCCAACTGACACACTCGCCGTCGTCAATAATGTCGCGGTGAAGATGACGACGCCGCGCAGGAGCGTGACGTTCACGCCGAGTGCTTTGGCAGCGTCGTCCCCGTATCCAAGGACATTGAGGCGCCAGCGGTTTGCCCACAAAATGGCAGCGCACACGACCGTGGGCACGAGCACGGTGAGGATGTCCGACAGGCGTACGCCGCTGAGGCCGCCCATGAGCCAGAACGTGATGGCCGGCAGAGCGTCGTCGGGGTCAGCGATGCACTTGAGGAAGCTCGTGCCAGCGGAGAACACCGCGGAGATGACGATCCCGGCGAGCACGAGTCCAAGGATCGCGTCCCTGCGCATCGCTCGGGAGATGAACCATGCGGCAGTCACGGCAAGGATTCCAACCGCAAGTGCGAGGGATTGGATCACGACGATGCCGGCGCCAAGCGTGAGCGCTAGAGCTGCTCCGAAGCCCGCCCCAGATGATGCCCCGAGAATGTCCGGAGAGACGAGAGGATTGCGGAAAACTTGCTGGTACACCGCTCCCGCTAACGATAGGGATAGCCCAATGAGCATCGCAACGACGAGGCGCGGCAAGCGGATTTTGGAGATGACATGGGAGACCTCATCGGCCCCGGTCCAGCCGCCAGTGAGTTCGGCCCACGCGTACTCAACCTGGGTGCCGGGACCGAACGGGTATCTGCCGAAGTTGAAGGAGAGCATGAACACCACGATCAACCCGATAGCCATGCCAATTATCGCGATCGTCGCGCGTCGACGCCGGCGAAGGTGGTCGGCCACTGCGCTCGGTCGTTCCCGATCGTCGACGCTTGGCAGGAGTGATGTTTGCATGTACCGGATATTTCTGCTCATAACGACAGATTTCCGCCACTGTAGTAAAAATTAGTGCGCAAATACACCAAACACTGCGAGGGTGATTCGCCGGAAAGAAATTATTCGTGACGACGTACCTTAGCCGCGGTCGTGCCCGATTTGTTGACAAGTCGTGGGTGCGCGAGCCGGCAGGTCGCGCCACGAGGGGCCCAGCGCTACCGTGTCGAAGTCGCTAGACCTTGGCGATGGCTAGAGCTCGGAGGCGCCACCGATATCGGTGAGCCAGAGAGCGTTCGGGTGGCCCGCAACGCCCGCTGCCGGCGTCTCGTCAACGCTGCCGCGGCCGACTGCCCGCGCGATCGCGGGCGCCTTTTCCTGCCCCCAGGCGGCGACCCAAATCTCTCGCGAATTCGTGATCGCCTCCATCGTTAGACTCAACCGCTCCGCCGGAGGCTTTGGGGAGTCATCAACAGAGAACACCGTCGCACCATTGCTGCCGGCGGTGAGCCCTTCGTGGCCCGGGAAAATCGAGGCAATATGCCCGTCAGGACCCATCCCAAGGAGCACGATGTCGAAAACGGGGGAGGCCTGCCCCTCGCCCGCGAAGCGCTCGAGTTCCGCAGCGTACGCGCTGACACCCGCGGCAAGGTCGGCGACCGTGTCGGTAGCGGGCATTGCATGAATATTCTCTGCGGGGATCGGCAGGCGACCGAGTTGCTCCAGGATGACCGTGTCGTTACGGTCATCATCGCCGGTGGGCACAAAGCGCTCATCAACCCACCAGATGTGAACGCTATGCCAGTCGACCTCCTCAGCGAGATCGGAGTCGGCGAGCGCACCAAGAATGTTTGTTCCGACGCTCCCACCAGCCACTGCCACATGCACCTGCTCACGCAGCGATCCCGCGTCAGCCAGGGCGAGGCACATCCGCGCCACGGTCATCTTCGCGAGAGCCTCGGCGTTGGGGTAGACGATGACGGTCATGACTTCTCCAGTGCGTGTTTCAGGGATTCGGCGTAAGTTTCGTCAGGGTCGAGTCGGCGCAGATCCTCGATGAGACACTCCGATAAACCCCGCAGCGGCAGCGACACGTTCTGATCCGGTTGGCCTGGCGCAGTGATCGTCAGCGTCGTCGTGCCTTCCGGCCGCGACAACCTCACGTCGCCATCGCCTTGGCGAAGGCTCACCCCCGTGATCGCGGTCGCCCCGTCCTCATCTTCGACCGTGATGGGAACGCCTAGGGCGTAGCGGAGCCAACCCGCAAACAAAGGAACGGATGGGTGAGCAGCGTTGCCCGTGACCACGCCCGATGTGACCGGGGCGTTCGCGGTATCGAGGGTCGCCGCAGTCAGTCCGCGCCACAAGGTTGTGCGCGCCCACGACAGGTCGGTATCGCCCGGCTGGTAGGCCCCCGCAAGAACCCGAAGCCCGGCAATCGGATCGTCTGTTTCGAGCACGTCCGTGATCCGTCGGTGCGATAGGGGAGCGAGGCGCGCTGCTGAGTCCTCATCAGGAAGCTGCTCGGGCCACCACACAACGATCGGAATATCTGGCAGCAAGAGCGGCGTAAGCAAGGTGTCGATGTCGGCCAGCGCGGGGCGCTCGGGGTGAAGAATGACGACGTCACTCGCACCAGCGTCAGCGCCGACACGGATCTCGGCATCGAGGCGCCCATCGTCGCCGTCTATAGATTGATTGACGACGATGACGCGGCAGGGGTGTTCTCGGCTCGCGTCGTTGGCTGCTTCGATCGCCGGCTCAATATCGCCCGGAGTGATGATGATGAGGGTGAGCACGCGCCCGAGCGCGACCACGCCACCTTCGGTGCGCAGTTCGAGGAGGCGGGCGTCGACTTCCCGAGTCGAGGTGTTGGTCAGGGTGATGATCATGGTCGCCTCCACGCGCGGCCATCGCGCTCTAACATCGCGTGCGCCGAATCGGGACCCCA
>CAYVDF010000209.1:0-2928 GCA_964450475.1 uncultured Pseudactinotalea sp. | reverse complement strand
CCACCAGAGGTGCGGCCTTCACCACCACCGTGGGGGTGGTCAACCGGGTTCATAGCAACACCGCGGACGGAGGGGCGAACGCCCTTCCAGCGCTTGCGGCCGGCCTTACCCCAGTTGATGTTCGCCTGCTCGGCGTTGCCAACCTCACCAACGGTCGCGCGGCAGCGTGCGTCCACGTTGCGGATTTCGCCCGAGGGCATCCGCAGTTGGGCGTACGGGCCGTCCTTCGCAACGAGCTGGACCGAGGCACCGGCGGAGCGTGCAATCTTCGCTCCCCCGCCTGGGCGCAGTTCGATGGCGTGCACGAACGTACCAGTGGGGATGTGACGCAACTGCAGGTTGTTGCCCGGCTTGATGTCAGCCGTGGCGCCAGCCTCTACGCGGTCGCCCTGCTGCAGGCGGTTCGGCGCAAGAATGTAGCGCTTGGTACCGTCTGCGTAGTGCAGGAGTGCGATGCGAGCAGTGCGGTTTGGGTCATATTCAATGTGTGCGACCTTCGCGGGTACACCGTCTTTGTCAGAGCGGCGGAAGTCGATCACGCGGTAGGCCCGCTTGTGACCGCCACCGATGTGACGAGTGGTGATCCGGCCAGACGCGTTACGCCCACCCGTCTTGGGGAGGGGGCGTACCAGCGACTTCTCCGGAGTCGACCGGGTGACCTCGACGAAGTCGGCGACGGATGAGCCTCGGCGGCCCGGCGTCGTCGGCTTGTACTTACGGATTCCCATGAGTTTCGATCCCTATCCTTTTTCGGGGCGGCCCTAGAAGGCCGTTCCGAAGATGTCGATGGTTCCTTCAGAAAGGCCGACAATGGCACGCTTGGTGTCATTGCGCTTGCCTACTCCGAAGCGAGTGCGTTGGCTCTTGCCTTCACGGTTCATTGTGTTGACCGAGGAGACCTTGACGTCGAAGATCTTCTCAATCGCGATTTTGATCTCGGTCTTGTTCGCGCGGCGGTCCACGATGAAGGTGTACTTGCCTTCGTCGAGAGCGGTGTAGCTCTTTTCGGATACTACCGGCGCGAGGATGATGTCGTGCGGGTCACGCTGGACGGAGGTCATTGGATCTCCTCTTCAACTTCGGCCGAGCTCGCGGAGGCGGTTGCCGACTTGCCCGTGGGCGGGCCAGCAATGAACTCTTCGAGGGCAGCGGAGGTGAACACGATGTCGTTGTTCACCAAAACGTCGTAGGTGTTGAGCTGGTCCGGGTGGATCAGGTGCACGTGCTGAAGGTTACGCAGCGACATCCACGCGAGGGCGTCATCACGGGTAACAACGGCAAGCACGGTGCGGCCCGGAGCGATCGACTCCAGCACCTTGGCAGCAGCGCGGGTCGAAGGCGTGCCTTCGATGCCGTAGCCGGAGACAACGTGCACGCAGCCACCACGTGCCCGGTCAGAGAGGGCACCGCGCAGGGCGGCAGCCTTCATCTTCTTGGGGGTGCGCTGGCTGTAGTCGCGCGGGGTCGGGCCGTGAACGACCCCACCACCGGTCCACTGGGGAGCGCGGATCGAGCCGTGGCGGGCACGACCGGTGCCCTTCTGACGCCAAGGCTTGCGCCCACCGCCGCGAACCTCACCGCGGGTCTTGACCTTGTGGGTTCCCTGGCGGGCTGCTGCCTGCTGGGCGACGACCACCTGGTGGATCAACGGAACGTTGACAACCACATCGAAGATTTCCGCGGGCAGTTCTGCCGTGCCGGACTTCTTGCCGGTAGCGTCGAGTACGTCGACGGTAGTCACAGTCAGGCTCCCTTCACTGCTGAACGAACCATCACAAGGCCGCCCTTGGGGCCAGGGACGGCGCCGATGACGAGCACGAGGCCCTTTTCGACGTCGACGCTGTGGACCTTGAGGTTCAGGGTGGTTTGACGCTCGTTACCCATGCGTCCGGACATCTTCTTGCCCTTGAAGACGCGGCCAGGGGTTGCAGCGGCACCGATGGAGCCGGGCTTGCGGTGGTTGCGCTTGGCACCGTGCGAGGCGAAGCCTCCGGAGAAGCCGTGACGCTTCATCGTGCCTGCGAAACCCTTACCCTTGGTGGTTCCGGTTACGTCAATAATTTGTCCGGCTTCAAATACATCAGCCGTAAGTTCTTGGCCAACCTCATACGTGTCGGCATCCGAGGTCCGCACTTCTGCAAGGTGACGGCGCGGGGTGATCCCGAGGCCATCGAAACGCTTACGCAGCGGCTGGGTCACGCGTCGAGGGTCAATCTGCCCGTAGGCGAGCTGGACGGCGGAGTAGCCTTCCTTCTCTGCGGTGCGGATCTGAGTCACAACGTTCGAACCGACCTCGATAACGGTGATGGGGAGCTGCTTACCAGTCTCATCCCACACCTGGGTCATACCTAGTTTCGTTCCGAGCAGGGCCTTAACGGCGCGCTCGGTCGTCTGGGGAAGTGATGTCATGACGAAATCCTTACAGCTTGATCTAGATGTTGACGTCAGCTGGTAGATCCAACCGCATCAGCGAGTCAACAGCCTTCGGGGTGGGGTCCACGATGTCGATGAGGCGCTTGTGGGTGCGCATCTCGAAGTGGTCACGGCTGTCCTTGTACTTGTGCGGAGACCGGATGACGCAGAATACGTTCTTCTCGGTAGGCAATGGCACCGGGCCCACTACAGTCGCTCCCGCACGTTCCACCGTGTCGACGATCTTGCGCGCCGAACTGTCGATGACTTCGTGGTCGTAGGACTTGAGCCGGATGCGGATTTTTTGTCCCGCCATGGCGTCGTCTGACTCTCTCTCTTCGTACCTCATTTGACCGTCCCACGCGCTCGGGCGTGTCGCTTTCGCTACACATGCCTTCGCAGCTCACCCGAAGGTGGTGGTCCGGAAGATGACTTTGGTGGTTGCGGTGCCGGGCGCGATCTTCACCGACGCCGAACTTTGCTCCGCTGCCATGTTCGCCCCTGCTTGTGGTGCTG
>CAYVDF010000208.1:0-2931 GCA_964450475.1 uncultured Pseudactinotalea sp. | reverse complement strand
CGACGAGCGACGAGAGAACTTTCGAAGGCTGTTCGACAACCTAGATTCGGCACTCATTTCAGATCGAGAAGATGCTGGCGCACAGGTTTCTGAGCTACTGACAGCGATTACGGAACTCGCGCAAACAAGTCCGTTCAAAGACCTCAAGAGCCCGACCCTCGTTGTGCAAGAGTTTCTTCAAAGTGGAAAAGTTATCGAGCTCTAAACGTGCATTCTCCGCGTGGCCGCTGAACAACCCAAACCTCGGGTGCACGGATGCAAGAGCATGCGGCCTTAGGGAGCATAGAAGCGTTTGGTGACACGCCGGAATTAGCGTGCACACCTACTCAGTACCACCAACTGAGGAGGTCACCGTGCCTACGTTCTACGATCCCGGCGCCGATGCCGGTGAAGCATCCGAGGCGCTACGCGGTCTAGCGCATGCAAGCCGACGCTTCGAGCGTCCGCAAGAAATGTACGGTGTCGTCGGCGACCTTCTTGGCGGGGTGCGATCTCTGCGGCAGGTGCTCGACCAACTCGCCACGGCTCACGCCTCGAACCGGCCGCTGGCATTCGATGACAGTGGAAATCACTTGGCAGGGTCGAAGGACGCGTTGGCTGCTGCCGACGAGTTGCACCAGGCAGCAACCTTCATTGACCAAGCCGAGGAGCGTCTCAATGTGGCTATGTCAGCGGCTGGCAGAATCGCGTGGCACACCGAGCCCGCAAACAATCCGGTGTCGGTTCAACGCTGGATAGGCGTTTGTTTCCTTCAAGGTGATGACGCCGATGAACTGCTGCAAATGATCGACGACGAAGGAGCCGATGCAGCTCTGGCATTTCTGAAGAACTGGGACTACGGGGATGAAACGACCCAGGCGGCCCTTGAGAACGGCTACGTCTACGACTTACCGCCAACCGGTCCACTGGAGCAGGAAGTACGTAGCGAGAACTACGACATGACGTTCAGTCACTCCTTCGGCCACGTCGGGCTCTACCGGCTCCACGAGATCAGCTCCTCCGACGCCATCACTGAAGAGGGAACCATCCGATCGGGGGCGCTCACGCACGACCTGCAGCGAAGCGCATCACCATCGTCGTGGTTCGAACATCCCGGTGTCGCCGCAGTCAAGCGAGCGAGAGGACTCGAACTGTGAACAAAGACGACACCGAACGTTTGCACACCTCGGTGCTCATCGCACCGACAGCTGAGAAGCGCCGGGCACGCAAGCAGAGAAGCGACGCGGCGAAAAAGCTCCATGTAGAGCAACGCGCAGCGGAGAAGCGTGCCCAGCGAATGAAGTACGAGGCGGAACAAGCAGAGCGCCGATCCACCACTTACCTCCCGAACGCAGGCGCACCGGGACCTGCCCAGCTGCGTTCGCCCGGCAGGTTCAAGCTCCCGCGTCATCAGGACACTTCAGCCACCCTTGCCGGTGCGTACCCATTTCTCGCCGAAGGTGGGCTCGGGTCCGACGGCGTCTTCGTCGGACAGGATCTCTACTCGGGCGGCTCGTTCGTGTACGACCCCTGGGTGCTTTACGCGCGAGGTTTAATCACCGCCCCAAACCTTGTGCTCGCGGGCATCGTCGGCTCCGGGAAATCGTCACTCGCGAAGAGCCTCTACACGCGCTCGCTCCCATTTGGGCGTCGCGTCTACGTGCCCGGTGATCCCAAGGGTGAGCACACCGCAGTGGCCGAAGCTGTTGGTGGTCGGGCGATCGTGCTCGGGCACGGACTCAGCACGAGGCTTAACCCTCTCGATGAGGGTTACAGGCCACTCGGGATGACCGACGAGACGTGGGCATCGACCGTCGCCGCCCGTCGGCGAGACCTCATCGGCGCACTAGCCGAAACGGTGCTCACGCGCCCGCTCACTCCACTGGAACACACCGCGATCGACACCGCTCTGACCGAGACCGTGCGAGCGAACTCCGTGCCGATCTTGCCCATGGTCGTCGACCAGATACTGTCGCCGAGCATCGCAGCCGATCCCGATGGTCGTCTCGCAGAAGATGGCCGCCTGGTCGGCCACGCACTTCGACGACTTGTCGCGGGTGACCTGGCGGGACTCTTTGATGGGCCATCGACCGTGCGGTTCGACCCGACCCTGCCGATGATCTCACTCGACCTTTCACGCGTCGCGGAAAACTCGACCCTGATCTCAGTACTGATGACCTGTTCGTCTGCATGGATGGAGTCCGCGCTACTCGACCCTAACGGCGGGCAGCGGTGGTGCATCTACGACGAGGCTTGGCGGCTCATGTCGCACCCAGCACTACTCAAGCGGATGGATGCACACTGGCGGCTCGCACGTCACTACGGCATCGCAAACATGCTCATCTTCCACAAGCTCACCGACCTCGAAAACGTCGGCGACCAGGGATCAGCCATGCGCGCCCTCGCGAACAGCCTCCTAGCAAACGCTGAGACGAGGATCATCTACAGGCAAGAGTCCGACCAGCTCGGCGTCACGGCGGAATCACTCGGGCTCACCGGCACCGAGCAGAAACTCCTGCCCGGCCTCGGCGTCGGCCAAGGACTCTGGCGCATCAAGGACCGCTCTTTCGTGTGCCAACACCAACTGCACCCGGCCGAGCTGGAACTCTTCGACACGACCGGCCGCATGACACCAAAAACCTAGATGTTCCGGTGAATATTGACGGTTTTGGCGGGAACTTCCGCCCGTGCCGTCGTTTTGGTGTGGGTGCGGGTGGATGTTCGAGGAACTGCCTCCTCTGCGACTGTACCGCGCCCGCCGGTGCGGGTGTCGTGAGGGCTCCGCGGGGGCGGGAGTGCCGCTGCTGGGTCGCGGGTGCATGGTTCGCCATCATCGATAATAGTTCAGTGCTTACTGTATAGTTCAGTACATGCTGACTATTGCTTCGCGTCTTGATGTCATGAACCGGCTGGGCCGGGCCATGGCGGACCCGACGCGCTCCCGGATCCTGA
>CAYVDF010000207.1:0-2934 GCA_964450475.1 uncultured Pseudactinotalea sp. | reverse complement strand
GGCGGCGCGCCATACCCGAGAGCAGGTACAGCGGTAGCGAGAGCACTTCGAGCGCGATGAACAGGGTGAGCAGATCTGCGGCGACCGGGAAAACGATCATGCCGAGGATCGAGAACAGCGTCAGCGGGAACACTTCGGTCTGGGCGAGCCCAGCCTGGCGTGCCTGCTCTTCATACGGGCTTCCCGGGATCGCGGCAGCGGTCGGGGTGAAGGCGTCCTCGCCGCGGGTTCGGTCGGCGATCACGAGGATGCCGATGAACGCAATGACGAGCACGAGGCCCTGAGCGAATGTTCCGGCCGGGTCCTCCCGGAGCGCACCACCGATGAGTTCCTGCGGGCCAGCGACCTGGACGACGGCCCAGCGCCACACAACGGTGACGAGGGCTGCGCCGATGGCCGTGACGGCGAGGATGGTCTGCACCGAGCGGCGGTGTTTTTGCGCCACGAAGGCTTCGACGAGCACTCCTAGTACCGCAGCACCAAAGATGATGAGGTACGGGCTCATCGCTGCCCAGTCGATGACTGGGGCCACGAACGAGTTTACGGAATTCATGAAGCACTCCCGATGATGATGGCGAGGCTTTCAGCGATCGGAGAGAGCGCTTCGAGCACTGGGGCTGGGTACAGCCCGAGGAACAGCATCGCGGCAATCAGCACGCCGGTGACGCCTTTTTCGGCGCCTGTCATATCGCTCATGCCAGTGCGGCGTTCATCGGGTTCACCGGTGAAAATGCGCTGGTAGGCCATGAGAATGTACAGGGCCGAGAGCACGACCCCGATGACCGAGGCAACACCGTATGCGGTGTGGACCTTGAAGGAACCAAGGAGAACCATGTACTCGGGGATGAACCCAGACAGGCCTGGCAGAGCGAGCGAGGCAAGCCCTGCGGTGAGGAACCCACCGGCAATGAGCGGGGTGATCCGCTGCATGCCCGAGTATTCGTTCATGTCCTGCGTGCCACCGCGGCGGGTGAGCATTCCTGCGATGAGGAACAGCCCGGCGATGGAGACACCGTGAGCGACCATGTAGATCATCGAACCGGTCAGCGCCGTGGCGTTACCAACGTAGATCCCCATGACGATGAACCCGAAGTGGGACACCGAGGAGAAGGAGATCATGCGCATCACGTCGCGCTGGCCGATGGCGACGATGCCGCCGTAGATGATCGAGATGATCGCAAGAACGATGATCGCCGGGGCCGCGGCCTTCGATGCTCCAGGGAACAGCGGTAGTGCCAGGGCGATCATTCCGAACGTACCCACCTTGTCGAGGACTCCGACAAGGAGAGTGGAGGTTCCGGGAGGTCCTTCGGCTGCGGCATCGGCCAGCCACGTGTGCACAGGCACCATCGGGGCCTTGACGGCGAACGCCACGAAGAACGACAGGAACAGCCACATCTCCAGGGTCGGGTCCACGCCAATCGCGCCGGCTGCGTTGTCGATGAGGTAGGCCTGCGGGCCTCCACCAACAACGAAGTAGATCGCGACGACACCGGCGAGCATGACGAGCCCACCAGCGAGGGAGTACAGGAGGAACTTGATCGACGCCTTACGCCGGCCGGGGCCGCCGTAGACACCGATCATGAAGTAGACCGGGATGAGCATCGCTTCGAACACGACGTAGAAGAGGAAGATGTCGCGTGCGGCGAAGATCGCCACCATGAGCGATAGCAGGATCATGACCAGAGCCATGTAACCGGCCTGGCGCTTCACCAGCGCATCCTCGCCCTCCTGCCCCTCGGCAAGACCAACTTCGTCCCACGCCGCGGCGATAACCACCGGCGTCAGTAGGGCGGCGAGCACCACCATGACGAGGCCAAGCCCGTTGACCCCAACGGCGTAAGAGGCTCCGATCGCGGGAATCCACGGCACGGTTTGGGTGAACTGTTGAACGGCCGCCTGGGAGTAGTCAAACGCAAACGCCATCCCGAGCGAACCGGCGAGCACCACCAGAGAGGTGACGAACGCCAGTGGCCGGGCGATCTTCCGCAGCGGCGGTAGGAGCCAGATCGCAAACCCGACGATGGCGGGAAGCACGATCAGGAGAGTCAGGATCGACTGTCCAGCAATGTGTGTAGGCATCAATTCTCTCCTGCTTAACCCCGTGCCATAAGCACGATGACGAGGGCAAGGACGGTACCAACACCAAGCGTCGCGCCGTAGCTGCGGACCTGGCCGTTTTGCATGCGGCGCAGGCTCTCACCGAGCCGGGCGGTACCGCTACCGAGCCCGTGGACGGCGCCGTCGATAACCCCACGGTCAATCTTCGTGAGGTTACGCGTCAGGCGCGTACCGGGGTGGGCGATAAGCGACTCGTTGATGGTGTCTTGGTACAGGTCGGCGCGAGCAGCGCGGGTGAGCACCGAACCTTCGGGCGCCACGACGGGCACCTCGGAGGCGACGTACATCCGCCACGCGATGAACACACCGATTGCGACAAGTGCGAGGGTCAGCCCTGAGATCACCGGGATCGGGATCACGGGGTCGGGGTGTGGTGTCACACCGACGGAGGGCTCGAGCCACGTGGTGAACGTGTCGCCGAGGGCGAGGACCGCACCGAGTGCCACCGAGCCGACCGCGAGTACGATCATCGGGATGGTCATGAGAGCAGGAGACTCGTGTGGATCCTGCACCTGGCCAAGGTCGGCCCTCGATCCATCGTTGAAGCGTTCCTTGCCGTGGAAGGTCATGAAGAACAGGCGCGACATGTAGAACGCGGTGATACCGGCACCGATCATGGTGACCGAACCAAAGATCCACGGCTGCAGGCCTTCGCCCGTGAATGCGGCCTCGATGATCTTATCCTTCGACCAGAACCCGGACAGCCCCGGGAAGCCGATGATTGCGAGCCAGCCTAGGCCAAACGTGATCCACGTGACCTTCATGTACTTGCTGAGGGTCCCGAAGCGGCGCATATCGACTTCGTCGTTCATG
>CAYVDF010000206.1:0-2950 GCA_964450475.1 uncultured Pseudactinotalea sp. | reverse complement strand
GGCGGTGTGGAGCACGGCGCGGTCTTCGGTCGTGTTGATGTGACGGCCCGAAAACATCGCGTCGCGGCGCTGAAGCACGCGGGTTTCATCGGCGAGGTCGAGCAGGAGCGTCAAAGTCTTCGGGGTGATGAGGTTCTTCGACAGGTCCACCCACAGATCGCCGGCCTCGTGGGTGTTGTGTTCGGCGCGGCCGGGATCGGTGGCAAACCATGCGCGTAAGTCGGGGGTGAATCCGGCGGCGTGTTCGGCGAGGCGCTTCCACGCCGGGGTGTTCGCTGGGTCAATCGCAGTCGTCATCAGGGGCTCCTAACTCTCTACCGCTAACCATATGGGTACCGGGCACTACGATGGCAGCCATGACCACAATCACCTCACGAATCTTCGACCTGCGCATCGATCAGCACACGATCAAAGTTCCCCTCGACTGGAATAACCCAGCCGGAGCCGAAATCGACGTGCACGCCGCGGTCGTTACCCGTGAGGGCGGGGAGGACCTCCCCTACCTGCTGTTCCTCCAGGGCGGTCCCGGGCACGAAGCGCCGCGCGCGCTCGCCTCGCCGCTATCTCCGCCGTGGTTGGAGCAGGCACTGAAGGAATACCGAGTCGTCATGCTCGACCAACGCGGCACGGGCAACTCGACCCCCGTCACCGACGCGATTTTAGACCTCGGCACCGACGCCGTCGCCGAACACCTCACCCACCTGCGCGCCGACTCGATCGTGCGCGACGCCGAGGCCATCCGCGAACACCTCGGCGCGAAAACATGGAGCACCCTCGGGCAGTCGTTCGGGGGCTTCACCACGTTGAGCTACCTGTCGACGAACGCCGCGAGCCTCGACCGCGTGTTCATCACTGGCGGGCTCAGCGCGATCGGCCGCCCGCCGCACGAGGTGTACACGGCAACGTACGACAAACTGCGCACCGCCTCACTCGCGTATTACCGCCGCTTCCCCGAACACCGCGACGCCGTGCGCCTCCTCATTGATCTCGCCGCCGACGGCAAGATCGTTCTTCCGGACGGCGAACGGGTTTCTGTTTCGCGTCTTCGTTCGCTTGGCAGTTTGCTCGGGTCCGATAACGGCTGGCAAACGCTATGGACGCTACTGGAGAAGGCACCGGACACGAACGCGTTCCGCTACGACCTCGCTGCGGCGCTGCCGTATAGCGGGCGCAACCCGTTGTATTACGTGTTCCACGAATCGTGCTACGCCGATGGGCATGTGACCTCCTGGGCTGCGGACGCGGCTGAGCCGGAAGATTTCCGTGCGGATCCCACGCTTCTCACGGGCGAACACACGCGCCGGGAGTGGGCCACGACTGTGCCGGCGTTTGAGCCGTGGCGCGAGGTTGCCGAGAAGCTCGCTGAGTTCGAGTGGCCGAAACTTTATGACGCCGAGGCGATTGCGGACTCTGGGATCACCGGCGCTGCGGCCGTGTACATCAACGATCTGTTCGTGCCGTACGAATTCTCTATGGAGACCGCCGTGCTCATGCCTGGCCTCAAGGTGTGGGCGACGACCGAGCACGAGCACTCCGGCCTTCGCACCGGCCCTGTGCTTCAACGGCTCTTGAATCTCGGCCACGACCGCGCTCTCCGCTAAGTGCCCAGCGATGTGAAATGTGCCCGAAGCTTTGGGTATGCTAACGGGGTGGTCCCACGGGGCCGCGACGCGGGTGTAGTTCAATGGTAGAACTTCAGCTTCCCAAGCTGACAGCGCGGGTTCGATTCCCGTCACCCGCTCCAACATTTCCGCAGCTCATAGCGCTGTTTTGCCTCATGCACGTTTGAACCGATTGCCCAAAACAACCGCCGTGGAAAGACGCGGGATCGTGACATGCGTCCCGGTCTCAAACCGCACGCGATTAGCTTTCGCCCTCGCGCGGTTCCCTTCCCAGCGGCTTGCCCCAAAAAATCGCAACGCCGCGCCCCGCTCTCGTCGCCCCGACCGAGGTTCTCCAAGTGCGCGCCTCGGACGAAGGAGGTTCTGTCCACCTGACTCAAGAACGCACCCTGACCGAGCGCTCGCTGAATATTACAAGCTCTTGGTGATGGGCTCCGACTATTCGCACTCATGCTGCTCTCGACCGCGATGTAGATCAAGCTTTCGGAACGAGAGGTGCTCAGCACTGTAACTGAACGTCAGCAACTGGTGCTTGAGCAATACGCGAAGTTAGCCGACGACACGCCGACCAGAAAAATGACTTAACTGTGGATAACTTCTCTGCGGGTAGAGCGCGCCTGTGAAAAAAATCCCCTTTTCTGAATGAAAACAAAGTCACTAAGGGGGAGGAGAATTACTAACTGACCACTAGATGTTGTGGATAACCCTCATGGCCACCACAACATCTAGTGGTTTCGCATCGTCCGTCAGATAGAGTTTTATTAGCTGGGCGGCAACCCAGTTAACACAATCTGGCGGACTCTCTTCTTCAAACGGAAGTACTGGGAGTTTACAGGACATACCTGCTCGCCAGGGATTGGAAGGTTCGCGATGGCAAAGACTGTTTATCGCAGCGCACGTAGTGGGCGGTTTGTTACCAAAGCTCACGCCAGACGTTCACCACATACGACGGTGGCTGAGCGTGTAGGCCTAGGTACTTCAAATAAACGGCCAGTTACCCGTTCAGCGGTAACGGGGAGGTTCGTCACCTCACTGCAAGGTAAGGCTACCCCTGGAGAGACTATCGTCCAGCAGGTCTAACGCCGGTGCGGGAAGAGAAGGCGAGCCCTTCTCTTCCCGCTCCGACACCAACAAATCGTGTCAGGAAGGATTATCTGACATGTCCAATTTCGACTTGAACTTAGACGCACTACGAGAGCAGCTCGAAGCAGACTTCAAGAAAATCGAGCAAGAAGCAAACCGTGCAGCTCAACAGCACCACACTCCGTCGGCAAAAGCAGAGGCGTTCGCTTCAGTATTGCGAAAGCATGGAGTTGAGAATGTGAATG
>CAYVDF010000205.1:0-2996 GCA_964450475.1 uncultured Pseudactinotalea sp. | reverse complement strand
GATCGCCCCATGACCTTGGGCTTCCATCTGAATGATCTCGTGTTTCATGAACAGCATGGCGCCGAATACGTTGAGCTTGAACACCCGCTCCCACGTCGCCAGATCCTGCTCGGTAAACGGGATCGTGGCGGTGCCGATACCGGCGTTGTTGTGGGCAAAGTCGAGCTTGCCCCAGCGCTCCACCACCATCTTGACGGCCTGGATAGCCGTCTCTTCTGAGCCGGAGTCGGCGACGAGGATTTCGACCTCGCCGCCGGCCTCGCGCACGAGGCGGGCAGTTTCTTCTAACCCGTCGGCGTTGATGTCGTTGATGAGCACGTTCGCACCGGCGCGCGCGAACTCGACGGCGCTGGCCCGGCCGATGCCGTCACCAGCCGCCGTCACGAGTCCGGCTGCGCCGCGAAGACCAAGCTAATCATCCATGGGTTGCATCTTCTCGCTAACTCAGTAGAGCTTTTGAGTACCGCCGTCAGCCATGAGCGTCTGGCCGGTCATGTACTGCGAGTCCTCCGACAGCAGGAATGCGACGATCGGAGCGATGTCCTTTTGCGGATCCCCGAAACGTCCGAGCGGGGTTGCGCGGCTCACGGCCTCGTACTGCTCGGGTGCGGCTTTCGACCAGGCGATGACGCCTTCAGTGAGCGCGAGCGGGGAAACGACGTTGACGCGAATCCCGAGGGGCGCCCATTCGTTGGCGGCCACGCGGCTTACTCCGCGGATGGCTTCCTTGGCTGCGGCGTAGGCGGCCTGCGTATGCTGTCCGCTCATCGCTGCCCCGGAGCCGAAGTTGACGATCGATCCCTTGTGCTTCGCCAGTTCGGCGTGGGCGGCCTTCATGAAGTTGACGGTCGCCCAGAACCCGCTGTCAAACGACAGGTCCCAATCTTCGGGGGTGAGGTCAAGCAGGGGCTTCTGCCTGGAGACGTGAACGTTGTTGACTAGTCCGGTGAGCTTGCCGAAACGCTCGATGGCGTAGGCGACGGCGCGCTCGGGCAGTTCGGTGTCGAAAACGTCGGCGGGCATGAACACGACGTCACCATCGAAATCGGCCTCGAGGGCAGTGCCGGCTTCCTCGTTAATGTCGAGGGCGAGCACCTTGGCTCCACGCTCGGCGAGCTCGCGGGTGGTGGCGCCGCCGATTCCGGCGGCTCCCCCGGTGACGATGACGACGTGTCCGGAGAGTTGTTTATTGGTCATGATTTATTGGAGCTTTTCTGTGTCGGCGCCTTCGGCTAGCCAGTGGCCGGCCTCGACCAGTTTCTTCTGGCTGGCGAAGGCCGCGAGGACGATAGGAATCTTCAGGGCGAGCATGCCCAAGATAACGTACAGGGCGGGGACGTCGCTGCCCACCGCGTCGTAGATGAATCCGTAGGCCGGCAGTGCGACGATTGCGGCAAGCGCGAGGCCGAGGGACGACGTCGAATAAATCTCCGCGTAGTCACCCATGCCGAACGGCGATGTGACCATTGCGGGGGGCGATGATGCCGATCGATGCGGAGATCGAGCCAAAAAACACCATAGACACGATGATGATGAGCCGGTTCTCCGTGGTGGCAATGAACGTGGCGATCGCGGCGAAGCCCACGATCATCGTGGCGATCGCGGCGAAGCCCACGATCATCGTGAGTATCGCAGTGAGGCGTGATCCAAGTAGGTCGACGAGCGTACCTAGAACGAGGGATCCGATGAGCACCCCGATCATGTACCAGAACATCACCGTGCCGGCGAACTCCGGTTTGAATCCAAGGTTCGCAACGTGCGTGGGAATGTGCTGGGAGAACGAAGACACTGCTGTGATGAAGAAGAAAAAGAGCGCGAGTAGCAGCAAGGGCAGCGACGTGCGGGCGATTTTTATGTCGATGCCCGGTCCCTTAACGGGAGCCCCGTCGGTGACTGGAGCATCAGGTGCGGGAACTTCCTCGGCACCGAGCGGGTGGAGGCCCAGCGCCTGCGGCGACTTGCGAATCAACAGGAGGGTGACGGCGATGACCACCCCGAGGGTGAACAGTCCGATTGCCATATAGGCCATGCGCCAGCCGTAGCTGGTGATGAGCCAGGATGTGACGGGTTGAGCGATCGCGCCAATGAGTCCACCCGTGGCCGCCAAGATCCCGAGGGCCGGCCCGTTACGGGCCTTGTACCACTGGTTGATGAGCACAGGCCCGACGACCACGGTGATAATCGTTCCACCCATCGACAGGGGGATCGCGAGCAGGTACCAACCCCGCACCGAACTCATGACCCCGAAGAGGGCGATCGAGCCGGCCTGCAAGGTGATCGCCCCAAGAATAACCTGGCGCGGATCGTACGTGGCCATGAGCTTGCCACCGATGGGCAAAAAGATCATCGTGACGATGGCCGCCACGGAGAAGTAGAGCGTAAATGTTCCGACGCTGAAGCCAAGGTCGGTGGTGACGGGCGGGATGAACAAACCGGCGGTGTTGTTCAGCACTCCCTTACCGAGGCCGACGATGATGGATGCAGCGATGAGGGTTCACCACGCATAGTGGATGGTTCTCTTTGTCACTGGTGCAGTCGAGGTGCCCCTATTCGTATGTGAGGCGGCGAGTGAGGCCGCGGAAAAAGCTTTTTGCGTATCTCGGGCTGGTGCGCCCGTGCGCATGCGGCCAATCGTAGTTAAAGAAGTAACGATTCCAATGGGCGGTCACAGGCTGGGACGCAAGCGTTCGCCGTGTGGTCGAAAATTTCCGGAAGTGAAATTTTGCACGAAATGAATCCAGCGCCGAGGGCGCGCGCTGGCGCGCACATACACCCGATATCATGCGGAAAACCAAAAGTTGGGCCAGGAATTATGCGGTGATCGCCCCGCAGCTATGCGTACCGCGAAACATGACCACTTGAGGCTCATAGTCTAATTGCCCACATACGCGAAGAACGCATGCGAAACGGGCGAAACTACAGGATGCGCACGCCGTCACGAAAGATCGCGCTCGGGTGCCGTAACACGCGCGCGTCCTTTCGCGGATCGGTGTCGT
>CAYVDF010000204.1:1112-3013 GCA_964450475.1 uncultured Pseudactinotalea sp. | reverse complement strand
TTCAAAACGCACGTGCGTGGGGTCAACCCCGTGGGAGTCGAGGACATCCCGGCAGAGCTGGATGAGATCAAACGGCCCACACAGCACCCATTCGTCGACGATGAGCGCCGGCACGATTGAGGTGATGATCGTGTTGAGCTTCTCCTCATCGAGGCGCCCAGACATGGCGGGGCCAACGCGCCGCTCGCGCGAGAGGATGTGGTGGAGCGCGAAGCGGGAGGGGTAGCGATCCTTCAGGTCGGAAAGCTCTTGGAGAAACATGACATCCAGCGATGACCGGTTGGAGAACAGCAGGTCGAAGCGGGAGGTGTCGCTTTGGCTGAGCACGTGGTTTGCGATCGTGATGATCGGCGTGATTCCCGAACCAGCCGCCACCCCGACGACCTGGCGGCCATCGAGGTTGTCGAGCCGAGAGGTGAACGTGCCCTGGGGTGTCATGACGTCGATGTCATCTCCGGTCCGCAGAAAATCGTTCGCCCACGTGGAAAAGAGTCCACCCTCATCACGTTTGATCGCCACCGAGATTCGGTCGGCGGTGGGCAAGCGGCACAGGGAGTAGGAGCGGCGCACTTCCTTGCCATCGAACTCACGGCGTAAGGTGACGTACTGGCCGGGCAGATAGTGGAAGTTGCTTTGCAGATTCTCGGGGATTGCGAAAGTCACCTCGATGGAACTATCGGTTAGGCGGCGCACCTCCGCGACTTTCAGAGTGTGGAATATCGCGCGATGACGCGTCGGGGTGGTCGTCATGGGAATCCTTAGTGCACCTTGAAAGAGTCGAAGGGTTCACGGCAGGCGAGGCACTCGTAGAAGGCCTTGCACGCTGTGGACCCAAACCGGGACACTTCCTTCGTCCGGATTGAATCGCAGCGGGGGCAGCGCACCCCAAGCGTGACGAGGATGGGCCCATCGGTGACGGTTCCCGTCGGCGGGGCGATGCCGAACTCTTTGAGTTTGCGTTTGCCCTCGTCGCTCATCCAGTCGGTTGTCCACGTCGGTGTGAGCGTGTATTCGATCTCGACGTTGTCATAGCCTGCGGCGAGCAGCACTCGGCGTACGTCCTGGCCCATCTGGTCGAGAGCTGGGCAGCCGGAGTAGGTCGGCGTCAGCGTGACCTTGACTCCGTCGGCGGTGACTTCTGCTTTGCGGAGCACCCCGAGATCCTCGATCGTCAGCACGGGCACTTCTGGGTCGGGCACCTCGGCCGCGATATCCCACACCCGCGCCGCCGCCGGATCGGCGGGGCGGAGTTTTGCTGCAGTTACCATGTCGCACCTGGGAACCGGCGAGCGAGCCACTGCATTTCCGACAGGATGAACCCGAGCGAAGTTGGGTGGCGTCCGTGCCGCCCACCCGCATCGGCCGGGGGCACTTCGGGGATGTCGAGTTCGGCCTCGTCAAAGATCGCGGCGATCGATTCATCGAAAGCGGGTCGCAAACTCGAGGGGAGTGGCACGGTGGTGGGGGCGAGACGCGTGGTGAGCTTGTCGTCGTCAAAAAGCTCACCGACGTAGGGCCACAGGTCAACGAGCGATTGCGTGATGCGCTCGCGGGAGAGCTCGGTGCCGCCGGCGAGGCGAAGTACCCACTGGGCGGCGTGGTCGAGGTGGTAGCGCACTTCTCGCACCGACTTGGCGGCGATCGCTGATAGGCCTGGGTCGTCGCTGTGCTGCAGTTCGGCATACAGCGGCACTTGGTAGGCGGAGAAGAGGAATTGGCGGGCGATCGTGTCGCCGTAGTGGCCGTGGGGTTGTTGCACGAGCCAGCAGCAGCGGAACTCTGGCTCGTCGCGGAAATAGGCGAGATCGTCCTCGGTTTTTCCGGTCGCGGTGCCCGCGTACGGGAGGAATGCGCGGGCATGGCCGAGGAGGTCGAGGGGGGTGTTGGCGAGCGCGAGGTCT
>CAYVDF010000204.1:0-1102 GCA_964450475.1 uncultured Pseudactinotalea sp. | reverse complement strand
CACCAGCCGAGGTGCTGGGAGAGGATGAGCGCGTCATCTCCGAGGCGAAGGGCATATTCGGCTACCTCGGGCGAGGCGATGATCCCCGTTCCGAGGAGTTCGGGGGCGAGGGTGGTGGTGTCGACGGAAACTTTGCCGTGAACGTCAGAAATCATAGGTGCTTCACCCCTTCAGCCTTCGTGTAGTACCTCGCGTGGCGGTAATTCTTCCCCTGCGGGGAGTCGAAGAACTCTTCTCTCAGATCAGGGTCGGAGGTAGTGACGGCGTCGGAGGGCACGACCCAGATCGAGGTGCCTTCGTTGCGCCGCGTATACAGGTCACGTGCGTTGCGAAGCGCCATCGCGGCGTCGGGTGCGTGGAGGGATCCGGCGTGCACGTGGGAGAGGCCGCGCTCGGCGCGGATGAATACTTCCCACAGCGGCCAGGGCGTGTGATCGTTCATGGTGGCTCCTATGCTGCCGGGGCGGCGCGGTGTTGCTTCTCGGCGTATGCGGCGGCGGCATCGCGCACCCATGCGCCCTCTTCGTGGGCGATGCGACGGTGGCGGATCCGTTCGGAGTTCGCCGGGCCGTTGCCGCTGAGCACGCGCTTGAACTCCTCCCAGTCGAGTTCGCCCATGACCCAGGTGCCGGTTTCTTCGTCGAAGTGCAGATCCTTATCGGGGCACTCTAAGCCGAGGGCCTCGAACTGGGGCTGGAGCATGCCAACGAATCGTTGGCGCAGATCATCATTGCTGAACCTCTTGATCTTCCACGCCATCGATTGGGCGGAGTTGGGCGAGTCCTGATCAGGGGGTCCGAACATCATGAGCGAGGGGAAGTACCAGCGGTTCACCGCGTCTTGGGCCATCTGCTTTTGCTCAGGCGTGCCTTGGGAGAGCGTGAGGAGAATTTCGAAGCCTTGACGCTGGTGAAACGACTCTTCCTTACAGATCCGCACCATCGCCCGGCCGTAGGGGCCGTACGATGCCCGGCACAGGGGCACCTGGTTGACGATCGCGGCCCCATCGACGAGCCAGCCGATCGCGCCGATGTCTGCCCAGGTTGGAGTGTGGTAGTTGAAGATCGAGGAGTAGCGCGCGCGGCCTTCAAGGAGCTGCTCG
>CAYVDF010000203.1:373-3045 GCA_964450475.1 uncultured Pseudactinotalea sp. | reverse complement strand
CGGCCAGCGCGTGCTCGTGCTGTCGGGGCGCCCCACCGTCATCATGGAGGACGTCAAGATCGACCTGCCGGATGAACGCGACCAGCTCACGACCCGCAACGACCCGGAATTCCACCGCCTTCGTGCCCACGTCTATGACCTAGTTCAGAAAGCAAAGCAGGGATTCCGCCCCGATGAAGTGGACGTCTCCGAAGAGAGCACCGTTTAGGTAGCTCTGATGGTTCACCCCACTCCGGGCCGGAAACGGCCGACGAGCGGGCTAATCCCGCTCGTCATCGTCGTGATCTTAGTCGGCGCAAACCTGCGCGGGCCGATCACCGGCGTGCCTCCACTCCTGAGCGATATTCGTACTGATCTTGGGCTGGATCCCACGCAGGCAGGCCTCGTCACTGCATTGCCGCTGCTTGCCTTCGCAGTGTTCTCGCCCTTGGTTGCGCCGATCGCTCAGCGAGTAGGCCTCAATCGGGCACTGCTGCTCAGCCTCATGCTGCTTGGCTTAGGCATCGTCGTGCGCCCGTGGTTCGGAGCGGGGATATTTCTGGCTGGGACGGCGCTCGTCGGCCTAGCAATCACGATTGGGAACGTCGTGCTCCCGGTGATTATTCGCCGGGATGCGCCCGAGCGAATACCGACCGTCATGGCGGTATCGACGGCGTCGTATGGCATTGGCCAGGGGCTCATTGCGCTCCTGGCCGTGCCGGTGGCCGTCATCGTCGGATGGCGGTGGTCGGTCACCGCGGCTGCGACCCTCACAGTCATCGCGATCATCGCGTGGATCATCTACTCCCGGGCCTCGACAGCCAATGCCGCCCCTGAGCCGGTTGTGGCAGCGGACGATACGCGACAGTGGCTGCGTGTTTTCGCGATCGGTGATGCCTGGTGGGTGGCCATCTTCTTCGGCCTACAAGCGCTGCTGTTCTACACCGCGACAACGTGGATTCCTGACCAGCTCGTGGATCTCGCAGGGGTCAGCCAGGTGGCAGCGGGTAACGGACTGACAATCTTCCACTTCGTGGGGATCGCTGGTTCGCTCGCGGTACCTGTGCTCCTGCGCTCGACGGGAAATCCCGTGCGTCTCGGAGTCGCACTGGGCCTGGGCTGGGGCCTGATGTTTGCCGGCCTCTACCTCGTGCCAAACCTGTGGGTGCTGTGGATGGCCTTTGGTGGAATCGTGCAAGGCGCTGGAATCTCGCTCGCGCTCACGCTGATCGCGATGCGCCCGGTCTCCGTCGACTTTGGCAGGTACTTGTCGGGAATGGCCCAAGGGGTCGGGTACTGCATCGCTGCGATCGGCCCGCTTCTCGTGGGCTGGCTGTTTGATTCAACCGGGTCCTGGCTCATACCAACCATCGTGATGGTTGTCCTGAGCGTTGGCATGGCAGTGACGGCACCGAAGGCCGGTGCGAGTGAAAAGATTGGCGCCCGAACGGGCACCTAGCACAAACGGATAAGGAAAGGGGTGAACGTGCGATGAGCGTTGACGCTCGTGGAACACAGGTCGATTCGACCACGTTCGTCAGGGCGCTTGCGCGCGGCCTCACCATTATCCGGGTTTTCGATGCCGACCATTCGGAGTTGACGCTCGCTGAGGTGGCGCGCCGAGCTGAGATCCCGCCAGCGGCAGCGCGGCGATTCCTCAGCACGTTACAGACTCTGGGATATGTACGCCAAAGCGACCGAACCTTCGCTCTGACGCCGAAAATTCTCGAGCTTGGATACTCGTACTTATCATCCTCAACCCTGCCAGAACTCGTGCAGCCGTACCTACAGGAACTCTCGCGCACGGTAGGGCAGACCGTCTCGGCCGCGGTGCTGATGGGGTCGGAGATCGTCTACGTCGTGCGCATTCCAAGCCAACGAATCATGGATGTCGCGATCACGATTGGCACGCGCCTGCCCGCTGCCGCCACGGGGATGGGACGCGTGCTGCTCTCGGGCCTCCCCGACGAGGATGTGACTGCGCTGCTTGGCGACAGCGTGGCCGAGTATCCCGAGCTATTTAATTGTCTCGCCGAGATTCGTGAGCAAGGATGGGCGATGGTCGAGAGCGAGCTCGAATCCGGGCTGTGCGTGCTTGCGGCGCCCATCAAAGACAAGACTGACCGCGTGATCGCGGCCATCGGCATCTCCTCAGGCATCATTCACAACCCAGATGAGGAGACCGTTGAGACTCACCTTCCTCTGCTCCTGCAAACTGCCACAGCCATCACCGATGACCTGCGCCTGCGGTAACTCATTCCGCGCGCTCGGAGCCGCGGGGGTGCCACATGACGGGTGGTGAAATGACGCGCACCGCGTCACCGCGTACGTGGATCTTCGTCTTCATCGCCGGGGTCATCGCGGCGATGCACGTGTGGAAGTTTCCTGGCGCGATGCAGTTCATTCGCGCCGACCTGTCGCTCACGCTCGTCGAGGCGGGAACTCTCCTAGGAATCGTCCAAGTGGCAGCGATGCTGCTCGGGCTTGCGGTGCTGGTCGCGCTGGTTCTCATCGTGCGTCTGGTCATGGTCGGCCCCGGCGACGAAGAGGACGCGTTCATCCCCTTCATCGGGCTGAATGCGGCGGTGTTCCCGGCGATCTTTGCAGGCGTCATGGGCTGGCTCGGCGGTCGCGCCCTGCTGCGCCGCGCCGCGGCGTGATGGGGGCGGCGCCTGCCGCGCTGAAATCCGCCG
>CAYVDF010000203.1:0-363 GCA_964450475.1 uncultured Pseudactinotalea sp. | reverse complement strand
GCAGGTGCGCGGACGTCTCACGCCGGGGCGCGCGATGAGCGATCTGACCTGGCTGCGCGTGGGCGGCCCGGCCGAGTGGCTGTTCCAGCCCGCCGACAGGGATGATCTGGCACAGTTCCTGGCCGCGCTCGATCCTTCCATCCCGGTCTTTCCCATGGGGGTCGGTTCGAACCTTATCGTCCGCGACGGGGGGCTGCGGGGCGTGGTGATCCGCCTCGGGCGCGGGTTCAACCATATCCGGGCCGAGGATGGCCGCGTGGTCGCCGGCGCCGCGGCGCGTGATTCCCCTGGGGCGCGCCGCGCCGCCGCTGCGGGGCTCGACCTTTCGTTCCTGCGCACCATACCCGGTTCGATCGGCGGTGC
>CAYVDF010000202.1:0-3073 GCA_964450475.1 uncultured Pseudactinotalea sp. | reverse complement strand
CGGACGCGTCTACCGTGCCAAGGCGTACGAATTGCCCGAAGGTGGGCGCGATGCCCGCGGCCAGCACGTCGCGAACTTGCTCGCGTTCCAGCCTGAGGAGGAAATCGCCCAGGTGCTCGCGATCCGCGACTACGAGCAAGCCGATTACCTCCTGCTTGCCACGAAGTCTGGGCTCGTGAAGAAGACCGCGCTAACCGAATACGACTCCACCCGAACGGGCGGAATCATCGCCATCCGCCTGCGTGAGGATGAGGACGGCGAAGCCGATCATCTCGTCTCTGCCCGCCTCGCGGACGAAGGCGAAGACGTCATCCTCGTCTCCCGCAAGGGCCAGTCGCTGCGCTTTACCGCAACCGACGAAGCGCTGCGCCCAACGGGTCGGGCGACCTACGGCCTCATCGGCATGAAGTTCCGCGAAGGCGACTCCCTGCTGACGATGGATGTCGTCGAAGACGACGCCGACCTCTTCGTTGTGACCGACGGCGGTTTCGCCAAGCGCACCTCGCTCTCGGAGTACCGCGTACAGAACCGCGGCGGCATCGGGGTCAAAGTCGCAAACATCGTCGAAGCTCGCGGC
The DNA here is from genome assembly GCA_964450475.1 of uncultured Pseudactinotalea sp. GTDB lineage: Bacteria > Actinomycetota > Actinomycetes > Actinomycetales > Beutenbergiaceae > HY158. The sequence goes on along the minus strand of CAYVDF010000202.1, from coordinate 2,496 downwards.
CACCTCGTTGGCGCCCTCGTCACCGAGGAAGACAGCGAAGTTCTCGTCATCATGGAAAAGGGCCGCATCGTGCGCTCCGCCGTCAACCAAGTGACCCGAACCGGGCGCAACACCCAAGGCGTGACCTTCGCACGCGCCGATGAGGGAGACCGAATCATCGCCGTCACGTTGAACGTCGAAGACGCCGAAAACGGGGATGACCTAGAAAACGGCGAACAAGACGAAGCGGCCACTGAAGGGGTAGGATCGCCAGAAGTGAATACGCCTGAGGAAGGTAACTGATGAGCGAATCCACGGAACCCCGCGTGACGATTCCCCCGCCGGCGTCCCCTGTTCCACCTGCCGCCCGGCCAGTTCGCTCGCGCACCGCGGAGAGCGAAACGCCGGAAGAAACCACGGCAGAAAGTGCAGCCGACGACGCGGAATACGGCCCCCGCCGCGTACGCCTGACGATCTCGCGGGTCGACCCGTGGTCGGTGATGAAGCTCGGCTTCCTCCTCTCGATCGCGCTCGGAATCGTGCTTGTTGTGGCGGTCGCGCTCGTGTGGATAGTGCTCAACGAGATGAACCTGTTCACGAAGATCCACGGGGTCGTCGACGACATAGGCGCCCAAGCCCAGTTCGGCTGGATGCTGGAGTACATGGAATTCTCCCGAGTGATCTCCGCAGCCACCGTGATTGCCGTGATCGACATTGTTTTGTTGACGGCGCTCGCAACCCTAGGGGCGTTCATCTACAACTTCGTTGCGGCGATGGTTGGTGGTTTACATCTCACTTTGACGGATGACTAGATTCTGCTTTGATTCCGCGCCTAAAAGTGGGGTATCCTCAATCGGTGCGCCCTAGGGCGTACGGATATTGAAATCTCAATACACCGGGCCTATAGCTCAGACGGTTAGAGCGCTTCCCTGATAAGGAAGAGGTCGCTGGTTCGAGTCCAGCTAGGCCCACTCTCGAACAACCTAAGAGGAGGTCGAGACATGAAGAAGCTTTTTTGGCTTACCGTGATCGCAGGCGTTGGCTACGCGATCTGGCGTAAAGTCCAGGAAGAACAAGCACAGCGCGAATTGTGGACCGAGGTCTCTGACCCAGTCTAGAAACGGGCTGTGAAATACCGATCGGTAACGATCGATCGGGGCCGTGGCGCAATTGGTAGCGCATCTGCTTTGCAAGCAGAGGGTTAGGGGTTCGAGTCCCCTCGGCTCCACTCAGGATGTCTTTTATTATTTTGACGGCGAGACCGGCTGGCGCAGCAACGTCCGCAGCTTTTCTGGCGCCGTCCGCCGAAAATCGCTGAAATACACCTCATGGTGCTTCCCGCTCAGCGCATACCCGTTCGCGGGGATGAACTCGCTATGCATCGTCGCGAGCACCGCCCCTTCGGTCTCAAACGGGCCGATATGTAGCGTCTGCACGCAGCGTCCCTCACTGAGCGATTCAAACCGCACATCGGCGAGCCGAGCCGGGGTACCCTTCGCTCCCGCTGCCTGAACCGCCGTGTCAAAGATTTCGCGAGTAATCCACTCCGGCGCCATGATCATCATCGTCCACAGCCACGCTGATTTGTCCGGGCTCGTCGTGAACGCGCTCATATCCTCGGCCCACCACAGCCCCTCCAGCGGTGGCACGACATAGTCGCGCCCAAGCTCGTTCTTCGACGCAAAGTTCATCTTGTACGCCACGAGGTAGAGCGCCTCGACTGCCGCCGCGAAGTCCGGCGACGTATTCGGATCCCCGGCTCCGTCAATCATGAGGTAGTTCATCTCCGGCACGTCAACGATCCGAAACTCCCCGCGCTTGGCGCGATAGGAGTCGAGCGTCTTCTTGAAGTCGACCTTTTCCGCCTTCATCTCGCCCTTCACACGTGGTTCCCTGATCGTTATCACTCTAGTGATCGACGCTCCGCAAGATTCAACTTTTACAGCGCCATTTCAACCACGCGGGAGACCCTTTCCCGCTAGCGCGGTACCTAAGCGTATGTTCGGGGCCATGAACCGAGCCACGCGCATTGCTTTGGGCAGTTTTCTCATTGCCCTCTTCGTCTCGTGACTTGTCTTGCGCGGGTACGAACCGGTGCGCAGTTGGACGGCGAGCAGTACCTTCACGGGTTGGCTTGTGTTCGGTGTCGCGCTCTTTGTGTTCTTTACTGGTGTCTCGCTCATCGCGACACCAAGGGCTGAGCGACGCAAACACGGCGAGTAATCCTCGCCCCGCCGCGCGTGAACCTACAGCGCCGGATCCTCGCAGATCTGTTGGCTGCTGTGGCCTCGATGCCGCACGGGCTCCAGTTGCAGCGTCGTGTGGTCGAGGTTGAAATGCTCAGCAAGGCAGGCGCTCACCTCGTCGAGAACTGAGCCCCAGTTGTCTTGATATTCATCTTCGATGACGACGTGAGCGGTGAGTGCGGGTAGGCCAGAGCTGATCGTCCACGCGTGAAGGACGAGAACGTCGACAACCCCCACAACGCCCCGGATGTGCTCGCGCACTTCAGCAAGG
>CAYVDF010000201.1:0-3087 GCA_964450475.1 uncultured Pseudactinotalea sp. | reverse complement strand
GGGATCGTGCTTGTTCGTAGGCGCGGCGTACCGCATCGACTGGGTCTTCGCGCGTATCGCGGCGTACCGCATCGGTCGGGTCTTCGCGTGCATTGCGTTGCGCGGCGTCGGCCGGGTCCTCGCGTGAGTTCCGGACGCCGCTGGGCTGGACGGCATCGGCGGCGTCATGGTGTTCGTCGCCGGGTTGGTCGCCGGCGCCCGCTGCTCCCCGGCTTTCCGGTCTATTCGTGCGGGGCGGGCATCGAAGGGTCGCTACATCACCAAGGCTGTTGTTTCCACGACGATGGGCCCAGGCATCCGCCTCGACGCCACCGCCAAGGACACCGCCGCTGAGGGCGACGCCGCCTAAGGCTCGCTCGCGCACACGTCGCAAACCCCCGCATAGTTCTCTGTGCGGGGGTTTGCTCGTCTTTGGGGTGAGGAAAGTGACCAAGGGCACTCGATGCGAACTTGCGCTGGGGGCGGGATCGTAGGTTATTCTGGAGGTTGCCAAAGACCGCCGGTCACTGGCTTCCTGGAAACAGGAAGGACAGTTGAAATCCGTCACGACGGGGCCTGCGCAGGTGAGAGTTCGAATGAGAACCACAAAAATTATTTTGTGAGATTTCCGAGCCCCGTGCCTGCGCCGGGGCTTTTTTCGTGCCGGGGCCGGTGGAACATCAATCGTTAAAGGAGGGCCCCATGGCACGGCCTGATAAGGCTGCCGCGGTCGCAGAGCTTGTAGAGAAGTTCTCCAGCTCAACCGCCGCCGTGCTGACTGAATACCGTGGCCTCACGGTAGAGCAGCTCGGCGACCTGCGCACTGCCCTCGGCGTTGACACCCAGTACACGGTGGTAAAGAACAAGCTCTCTGCCATCGCGGCTAAGGAAGCTGGCTTCGAGGCACTCGAAGGCCAGTTCACCGGCCCGACCGCTGTTGCGTTTGTCCAGGGGGACATCGTTGAAGCAGCGAAGGGTCTGCGTGACTTCGCCAAGGCGAACCCCGCACTTGTCATCAAGGGCGGGATCATGGACGGCGCAGCGCTCAGCGTTGACGACGTCAAGAAACTAGCGGACCTCGAGTCCCGCGAAGTGCTCCTGGCTAAGGCTGCTGGAGCGATGAAGGCAAAGATCAGCCAGGCTGCTTACATCTTCGTCGCCCCCGCCTCCAAGGCAGTACGCACCATCGAAGCCCTGCGCGAGAAGCAGGCAGCGGCCTAAGCGTCGCGCACACACCCCAAACCGCTGCTTGCAAAAGCTAATCTGGAAGGAACAGCCCCATGGCTAAGCTCACCAAAGAAGAGCTCATCGAAGCTTTCAAGGAAATGACCCTCATCGAGCTCTCCGAGTTCGTTTCTGAATTCGAAGAGGTCTTCGACGTTACCGCTGCTGCCCCCGCAGCCGTTGCGGTTGCCGCTGGCGTTGCTGGTGGCGACGCCGGTGCAGCCGAAGAAGAGAAGTCGGAATTCGACGTCGTTATCACCGAGATCGGCGACAAGAAGATCCAGGTCATCAAGGAAGTACGTGGCCTGACCTCGCTCGGCCTCAAGGAAGCCAAGGACCTCGTCGAGGCTGCCCCCAAGGCCGTCCTCGAAGGCGTTGCCAAGGACGTCGCCGACAAGGCCAAGGAAGCTCTCGAAGCTGCCGGCGCCTCCGTCGAGCTCAAGTAACACCCTTAACGCTCGCGGGGTAACCCCGGCGCGGCACTTGCCGCCTGAGCGTCAGAAAAGCCTGACCCGTTTGGGTCGGGCTTTTCGCATTGATAGCAATTCGTAATAACGGTCACAGTGCAGGGGGCACCTCTGGACTAATGGGACCCAATGCGGATATGCTGTCGCTTTGCGCGTGCTATGACCTGCCCTTTTTCAGCGGAACCCGCTGTAACCTGCTGCAGCCCTGAAAAAACCTTGAAATTTAGCGGCAAACTAAAATTTCTCGGAAGCCCTTCAGAGACACCAAGTTACAACACCGTTTGAAGAAGTATGGAAGTGCGCGCGTGTGCACACACGTTTCGTAGGGAAGGAACCCCTCTTGGCTGCCTCGCGCACCCCTACTGCTACACAAGAAGCTATCGCTACCCGGACGGCGTCGCGCCGTGTCTCCTTCGCGAAGATTTCCGAGCCACTTCAGGCTCCCGATCTTCTCGGCCTCCAGCTCGAAAGTTTCGACTGGCTGCTTGGAAATGACGCATGGCGCGAACGTGTCGAGTCCGCTGGCGTAGATGACGTCCCCTCCGTTTCTGGTCTGGAAGAGATCTTCAACGAGATCTCCCCGATCCAGGACTTCGGTGAGACGATGTCGCTGTCGTTCCGCGACCACCGTTTCGAGCCCCCGAAGTACACTCCCGAAGAGTGCAAGGACAAGGATTTCACCTACGCAGCACCTCTGTTTGTGACTGCAGAATTCGTTAACTACACCACCGGTGAAATTAAGTCTCAGACCGTGTTCATGGGCGACTTCCCGCTCATGACCGACCGAGGCACATTCATTATTAACGGTACCGAGCGCGTTGTTGTATCCCAGCTCGTGCGCTCGCCCGGCGTCTACTTTGAACGAATCCCCGACAAGACCTCCGACAAGGAAATCTTCACCGCGAAGATTATTCCTTCGCGCGGCGCGTGGCTGGAATTCGAAATTGACAAGCGTGACGCCGTGGGCGTTCGCGTGGACCGCAAGCGTAAGCAGTCGGTAACCGTACTCCTGAAGGCCCTTGGCATGACGACGTCGCAGATCCGCGACGAGTTCGCCGACTACCCGGCCGTTCTGGAGACCCTCGATAAAGACACGGTGGAAACCCAGGATGAGGCACTCGTCGAGCTCTACCGCCGCGTGCGCCCCGGGGAACCACCAACGGTTGAAGCAGGAACGGCTCTTCTAGAGAACTTCTACTTCAACTCCAAGCGCTACGACCTTGCGAAGGTCGGTCGCTACAAGATCAACAAGAAGCTCGGTGTTGACGCCTCGCTGGAGGAGTCCACGCTCACCGTCGCCGACGTTGTGGCTACCGTGAAGTACCTCGCCGCCCTCCACAAGGGCGATGAGGAAATCACCGGCAAGCAGCGCGGCAAGGACGTGGCCCTGCCCGTTGAGACCGACGACATCGACCAC
>CAYVDF010000200.1:0-3119 GCA_964450475.1 uncultured Pseudactinotalea sp. | reverse complement strand
AGCTCTCCTGGAAGCACATCGACCACCCGAACGAGGTCGTCGAGGTCGGCCAGGAAGTCACCGTCGAGGTTCTCGACGTCGACTTCGACCGCGAGCGTGTATCGCTCTCGCTCAAGGCCACGCAAGAAGACCCATGGCAGCTGTTCGCCCGCACCCACGCCATTGGACAGGTTGTGCCGGGCAAAGTGACCAAGCTCGTTCCCTTCGGTGCGTTCGTTCGCGTCGAAGACGGCATCGAGGGTCTCGTGCACATCTCCGAACTGGCTCAGCGCCACGTTGAGGTGCCGGAGCAGGTCGTCAAGGTGGACGAAGAAGTCTTCGTTCGCGTCATCGACATCGACCTCGAGCGCCGCCGCATCTCGCTTTCGCTCAAGCAGGCGAACGAGGGCATGGACCCGGAGTCCGAGGACTTCGACCCATCCCTGTACGGTATGGCCACCGAGTACGACGACGAGGGCAACTACAAGTACCCCGAAGGGTTCGACCCCGAGACCAACGAGTGGATGGAAGGCTACGAGGCCCAGCGCGAAGCTTGGGAAGCCGAATACGCCGCCGCCTACGCCCGTTGGGAAGCCCACAAGAAGCAGGTTGTCGCCGCTGTTGAGGCCGACGCCGAAGCGAAGTCCGAGGCTCCTGCTGATGCTGCCTCGTACACCTCGGCAGCACCTGAGGCTGAGGGAACCCTGGCATCCGATGAGGCACTCGCCGCTCTGCGCGAGAAGCTCACCGGTAACTAAGCGTTAACCGCCACACGTGGCGCTCACCCATCCGGGTGGGCGCCATTTGTGCTTTTAGCGGATGGTCGGCGATTTGTAACATTTTATTTATGCAACGCGCGAGTTTCGGATATGCTCTAGGGCGTGACTGTTTCTCGTACCCGCATTCAAAATGACTTTTCGTTCCGCCGTCTCGCCGTGAGCGCGACCCAGCAGCTCACCGACGAGCTCGTTCGCGTTAGCTTCACCGGGGACATGAGCGGATTTACTAGCACCGGCCCGACCGACCACGTCAAGGTCTTTTTCCCCGATGCCGATGGCGTGCTCAACGCGCCCTCGGTGGGACCTGATGGTCGGTTCGTCCGCGATGAAACGGTGGAGTACATCTCTCGCGACTACACGCCACTCCACGCAACCGCACACACACTCGATCTTGACTTCGTTCTCCACGGCGACGACGGTGTAGCCTCCCGGTGGGCGGCGCAGGCCGCACCCGGTCAGGAACTCGTTATCGGCGGACCGCGCGGCTCGCGCCAGGTGCCCGTTGGAGCCGACTCATGGCTGCTCATCGCCGACTCCTCCGCCCTGCCTGCACTCGGGCGTTGGTTTGCGCTTGCACCTGCCGGACAGAAGGTGAGGGCTCTTGTGTTCGGTGCCGAGTCGCTCGCGGAATATCCGCTGCCTCCCGATGCCGACGTCGAATGGATCCTTGGTGACTTCGACCCCGAACCGTACGTGCACGAGATCGACCTCTCCACTGGCACACCGTTCGTCTGGGCTGCCGGTGAAGCGAGTTCGCTCATCGGCCTGCGTCGCTATCTTCGCCGCGAACTCGGGTTGCTACGCGAGCAGGTCGACATCGATGGCTATTGGCGCGCGGGAGTGGCGAACGCTGATCACCACGCGCCAATCGACCCGGACGACCCTGAAGCCTAAACTCTAGGCTGTGGCACGGATCCTTCTCACCGCGTTCGAACCCTTCGACGGCGCGGACACGAACTCGTCCGAGGCTGTCGCGGCCCGCGTGGCCGAACACGTTGACGGCGTCACGACTGTGACCTTGCCGGTGTCGTTCGAGCGCGCGCGCCACGAACTCGCTGCTGTTTTGCATCGTGAGCAACCAGATATCGCCCTCGGACTTGGACTCGCGGGAAACCGGGACGTCGTCTCGTTCGAACGTCTTGCTGTCAACATCGCTGATGCGCGGATTCCCGACAATGACGGCGTGCAGCACTCTGGTATCGAGCTCACGCCCGGTGATGCCATCGCCCGGTGGACGAACCTCCCCGTCAAGGCAGCATTCGCAGAGCTTGACGGTGCAGGTGTGGAGCTTTCGATGAGCGCCGGCACCTACGTCTGCAACGCGGTGTTTTATGACCTCATGCAGTGGGCGGAAACCTCTGGTACAAAAGCAGGCTTCGTGCACGTGCCACCGTGCGAGAGCGCCGATCAGGTCGAGGAGTGCGCCTCCGCCGTAGCAACGCTTTTGCGCCTGACCCGCGAGGGAGTCGTCGAGGCCGCTGTTCCCGTAGGGCGTGTCTCCTAAACGGCTCCCGCATCGCGCGCAGGCAGATAAAGTTGTGGGAATGAAACGGGAACTGCACGGAACTCCAGTTGTACCAGGAGTCGGCTGGGGGAGGGTCATCCGACCTGCCCCACGCCCCGGGCCTCCGGTGGGCAATGTACCCTGTGGGGATCCAGCCTCTGAAAAGGAGCGCTTCTACCGCGCGCGCGACACCGTCATCTCTAGGCTCCAAGCCCGAGCCGATGCCGCTTCAGGCCTCGCGGCTGACGTCCTCACCGCGACCGCCGCGATGGCCGGCGATCCCCAGCTAGCCGATGCCACGGTCAGCGCTATCGACGGAGGCAATAGTGCTCCAGAAGCGATGTGGGTATCGGCACAGAGCTTTATCAAGAAGTTTCAAGCAGCCGGGGGCATGCTCGCCGAGCGCACGAGCGACCTGTGCGATATCCGCGACCGCGTCGTTGCCGAACTCCTTGGACTTCCCGAACCGGGAATTCCCATCCCAGCCGAACCGTCGGTGCTCTTCGCCGATGACCTCGCGCCGGCAGACACCGCCCTTTTGCGCCGTGATCAGATCGAAGCGATCGCGATTGAACTTGGCGGAACCACGAGCCACACAGCGATTATTGCACGCCAATTAGGTATTCCGTGCCTCGTCGCCGTTACAGATCTCGCGACCATACCGAGCGGCACAGATGTGCTCGTCGATGGCGAAGCAGGCAAAATTATCATTGAGCCCGACCCTGACGATGCACGCGAGCGGCGCGCCGCCGCTGTCGCTCGGGCTGAGGAAGCCGCTCGCTGGCGGGGGACAGGCCAGACGTTAGACGGGCACACGTTCAACCTGCTCGCGAACGTCTACGACGGGGAAAGTGCCA
>CAYVDF010000199.1:0-3120 GCA_964450475.1 uncultured Pseudactinotalea sp. | reverse complement strand
ATTGGTGATTCTGCGCTCGTGCCGGGGGCGGGGCTATCTGCGAGAGCAGGCGCCATGACCCCGTCATCGTAGCAAGTCCCAGCGCGGCGGAGATTGAGATTAGTCGTCTCATGATTACTCCAAAAATGGAATGGATACTGCAATGGTTGCAGCCACATTCTCGACTGTTAGGTCCTTGCTGCACTGCAGTGCGTATCTGATCTCGTCGCATATTAGGGCAGCTTCGCCAAACTAGGCCGGCTGAGCTCGCAAATGGGACCAATGATCCACAACGGCCCAGGGCGGGGTGACCGAGTCGCGCTTTGCGTGCTGTGACGCAACTAGGTAACCTATTGGAGGATAAGGAGACGTCGCATAGTCTGGTCGAGTGCGCATCCCTGCTAAGGATGTGAGGGTTCACGCCCTCCGTGGGTTCAAATCCCACCGTCTCCGCTCAAGCGTTCTAAATCATCACGATTAGAACAAAGCCCCACCCTGCGGTTCGCGCGACGTTGCGCTGCCCGAAAGTCGAGAGAAAGTCGCCAACGCGGCGCTGCGCCGTCGAAAATCATAAAAGAGCTACACGAAACCGCAAGTACTAGGTACTCTTAGTCTCATGAGCAACTACACTCCCCCCATAAAAGACATGATGTTTGCCTTGGAGCACGTTGTTGGGTACCCCGACATCGCGAAGCTCCCCGGATTTGAGCACGCCGATCTCGATAGCGTTGGCGATGTTCTGGGCGCGTTTGGTGAATACGCCGCAGAGGTCGTCGCACCAACGAACCGCGCCGGTGACCTGCAGGGCGCTGTGCTCGGCGAAGACGGTAACGTCACCACTTCCCCCGGTTTCAAGGAAGCCTACGACCAGTACGTGGAGTCGGGCTGGGGAGCGGTGCCGCTTCCTGAAAACTACGGCGGCGGCGACTTCCCCCGCACCGTTGGCCTCGCGATCCACGAGATGCTGAACTCCGCCAACATGGCCTTCGCTCTTGCGCCGCTGCTCGGCCAGGGCGCTATCGGCGCGCTGCTCGCCTACGGCAGCGACGAGCTAAAAGACGCCTACCTGCCGAAGATGGTCTCGGGTGAGTGGGCCGCCACGATGAACCTCACTGAGCCACACGCCGGCACCGACGTCGGCGCGCTCACGACTCGCGCCGTCAAAAACGACGACGGCACGTACCGCATCACGGGCCAGAAGATCTTCATCACCTTCGGTGACCACGACCTGACCGACCAGATCATCCACCTCGTGCTAGCGCGCACCCCCGACGCACCCGCCGGCACCAAGGGCATCTCCTGCTTCATCGTGCCGAAGTTCCACATTAATGACGACGAGTCGCTAGGTGAGCGCAACGGTGTCACGACCGTATCGCTCGAGGAAAAGATGGGCATCCACGGGTCGCCCACGGCGGTTCTCGCCTACGACGATGCCGTTGGTTACCTCATCGGTGAAGAGAACCAAGGCATGCGGATCATGTTCAACATGATGAACTCCGCGCGCCTGTCGGTTGGTGTGCAAGGTCTCGCGGTGGCAGAGCGCGCCTACCAGGACGCACTCGCGTACGCCAAGGAGCGCAAGCAGGGCCGCATGCCCGGTGCGTCGGAGGACTCGTTCATCATCGAGTTCCCCGATGTTCGCCGCATGCTGCTGACCCAGAAGGCATACATCGCCGCGATGCGCCGCATTGCGCTGCTGAATGCCGCCTACATCGACAAGTCCACGAACAGCCCCGATGAGGCCGTTCGCGAGCGCGCCTCTGAGATGGAAGCGCTGCTCACCCCAATCTCAAAGGCGTTCGGCTCCGACCTCGGTAACGAGCTCGTGTCGCTCGCGATGCAGATCTACGGCGGGATGGGCTACATCGAAGAGACCGGTGCGGCCCAGTACTACCGTGACGTGCGCATCGCCGCGATCTACGAAGGCACGAACGGCGTGCAGGCGCTCGACTTCGTCGGCCGCAAAATGCCGGTGCGCATGGGCCAATCCTTCATGGAGTTCATCGCCGAGATGAAGTCGATTCTGCCCGAACTCGAAGGCGCGGGCGAGGACTTCGCCTCGATGCACGCTGGGTTGTCCAAGGGCCTCGACACTCTCGAGAAGGTCACGGGCTGGATGATGCAGACCGGGCTTTCCGACCAGACCGCGGTGATGGCTGGAGCAACCCCGTTCCTACGCCAGTGGAGCGTCGTTGTTGGTGCATGGCTCATGGCCAAGTCCGCGCTCGCCGCCCGGGAGGTGCCCGAGCACGCGAAGGAACAGCTCGTGCTCGCGCGCTTCTACATCGAGCAGCTACTGCCCCAGGCCGCTGGCCTCGCGGGAGCGATCACGGCCACGGCTCGCGACCTGTTTGAGCTCACCGAAGACGAACTGTAAACCGCAGCCACCTAGGTGGGGCACGCCCGATGGCGTGCCCCACCTTTTTTCTGGACGGCGAGCTGCGCTCAGGGGGTGCGCGTTTGCCGTCCGCAAACTTATTTTGAATCGTTCAAAACAACTGCTAGGGTGAAGGCTATGAACACCCTAACGACGAACGATGCCGCGACCGCGCTGCTTCACGACGTTGGGCTGAAAACAACGGCGCCGCGGCGAGCAGTGTTGGCGGTGCTCTGGTCCGGTGGCCACTTCGAGGCCACCGATATTTTCGAACGGATCCGTGACTCGCTGCCGGGCACCTCGCTGCAGGCTATCTATGGCGTGCTGGGGTCGTTCGTGGCCGCTGGCATCGTTCGCAAGATCGAAGCCGCGGGCGGTTCTGCACTGTTCGAGATTCATGGTGGAGATAACCACCACCACGTGCAGTGCACCGCGTGCGGGCGCATCGAAGATGTGCCGTGCGTCGTGGGCGAGGCGCCGTGTTTAACCCCGCCCAGCGGCCTCCCGTACGCCATTGAAGTAGCCGAAGTGACATTCAAGGGGCTCTGCCTCGACTGCCAATCCCCCACCAGCTAGATTTTTTACGTTTCCCTGATGCCGAAAGAAGAGGAATACATGTCTGAACAAAAGCTGACAACCACCCAGACGGGGACCCCGATCTCCAACGACGAGCACTCGCTCACCGTTGGCGCCAACGGGCCCACCGTTCTGCACGATCGCTACCTCGTTGAGAAGCTTGCCGCGTTCAACCGCGAGCGGGTGCC
>CAYVDF010000198.1:0-3127 GCA_964450475.1 uncultured Pseudactinotalea sp. | reverse complement strand
GCATCTGTCGAGCCTAGGCACGCGATCGGTGCCGTAGCTCAGCGCCCCGGCACGAGGCACTCAGTTGCCCTTGGGGCACCTGGGCGCGCCGTGCTGTCCCAACTCCCGCGTTCGCGCTGGCCTGTGGAGGTCAGCCCGCAGACTGCGGCAGAGGTGGCTGCTGGTGGAAAAGATGGCTCGTTCTACTCCCATGATGAGGTCATCCCTAGCCTCAACTCGATCGCTGTGCCACTGAAGATCCGGGGGAGCGCGCCGGCCGCACTTGGCGCCGTCTATATCTCTTCAGAGCACTCGCGAGAGCAAATTGGCAGGCGCCTCAGGCTGGCCGCACACGAGATTGCGCGGTCGCTCGATGGCTAAAACACACTAAGAAGTGCAAGTTTCAGAAAAGGCTTGCCACCAGATTAAGGATCGTATACGATTTAAGATATGAAGCAAGAGCGAGGAGGCTCCGTGACCGACTCACGATTCGCCGGGCTACCGATGCGCCCAGGAAAAATTATTGCTGTACACCTTAGTTATGGCTCCCGTGCAGATCAGCGGGGGAGGCGCCCCGATGCGCCCTCATACTTCTTTAAGGCCTCGAGCTCGGTGGCAGCCACCGGCTCGACTCTCGGCCGACCCAAGGGGATCGAGCTGCTCGCCTTCGAAGGCGAAATCGCCCTCGTCATTGGCACGCCGGCCTACCGGGTCTCCCTCGAAGAGGCATGGGACCACGTCGAGTGGGTCACCGCCTCGAACGACTTTGGCATGTACGACTTGCGCGCGAACGACAAAGGTTCAAACGTGCGCAACAAGTCTGGCGACGGGTTCACCCCGATCGGCCCCGAACTCATCGACGCCCGCAAGGTCGACCCCGCCGCGCTTCGCGTGCGCACGTGGGTTAATGGCGAGGTCGTTCAGGACGGCGAAACGTCCGATTTGATTTTCCCTCTCGCCCAATTCGTTGCCGACCTGTCGCAGCACTTTACGCTCGAAATCGGTGACGTCATTCTCACCGGCACTCCCGCCGGTTCCTCCGTCGTCCAACCTGGTGACGTGGTTGAGGTCGAGGTCGACTCGCCCTCCACGGGCCTTTCCTCTGGCCGCCTCGTGACCACGATCGGGGAAGGCCACGATGGCTACGACGGTTCGGTGGGCTCGCTGCCCAGTGTTGACGATAAGCAACGGATAGATGCTTGGGGCTCACCCGAAGCCGCCGGCATCGAGGAACCAGGGCAAGTCCTCACCGATGAGCTCCGCGAGAAGCTCACCAACATTCCAACTGCAACCTTGTCGCAGATGCTCCGCCAGCGGGGCCTGAACAACGTGCACATTGACGGCCTTACGCCCCAGCCGGGCGCAGGCAAGATCGTCGGCACCGCCAAGACGCTGCGTTTCGTGCCCAACCGCGAGGATCTGTTCAAGTCCCACGGAGGTGGATACAACGCCCAAAAACGCGCCTTCGACTCGGTTAAGGAAGGCGAGGTCATCGTCATTGAGGCCCGCGGCGTCGTCGAAACCGGCACACTCGGCGATGTGCTTGCGATCCGCGCCCGCCACAACAAGGCGGCCGGCATCATCACCGATGGCGGAGTCCGCGACTACGACGAGGTCGCCGAGATCGGCGTTCCCGTCTACTGCCAAGGGCCGCACCCCGCTGTTTTAGGACGACGCCACGTGCCGTGGGATTACGACATCACCATCGCGTGTGGTGGCGCCACGGTTCAGCCAGGTGACGTTATCGTTGCCGATTCCGACGGCATCCTCGTCATCCCCCCATACATCGTCGAAGAGGTTGTCGAAGCAGCCATCGCGAAGGAAACCGAGGACGCCTGGGTGGCGAAGAAGGTCGCCGAAGGCGGCACCGTTGGAGAACTGTTCCCGATGAACACCAAGTGGCGCAAGCTCTACGAAGAAGAAATGGGTGGATCCTAACGATGTCGACCGTAGTCCCAGCCCAGAGCAAGTCCGAGATCGCCTACGAATGGGTTAAGCAGCGGATTACTAGCCAGGAGTTCACCCCCGGCTATCGTCTTGTGCTCGGTACGATTGCTGCCGAACTCGATATGTCTGTTGTGCCCGTGCGTGAGGCCATCCGGCAGCTCGAGGCCGAGGGGATGGTCACGTTCACTCGCAACGTCGGCGCGCACGTGTCGATGGTCAACATCGGTGAGTACCGGGAAAGCATGGAGACCTTATCCTTCCTCGAAGGTGCGGCCACCGCGCTCTCGGCCCCTCACCTGACCGTCGAGGACATCCGCGAAGCCCGCGCGATCAACGCCGAGATGCAGGCGGGCCTCGCTCATCTCAACCCCACCGAGTTCACCGTAAAGAACCAAAAGTTTCACGCCGCGTTGTACAAGCGGTGTGAGAACGCCCGGCTCCTTGACCTCGTCGAAGGTGAATGGGCGCGGCTTAGTTACCTGCGCGATTCGTCGTTCACCCGCATCCCACGCCGCGCGATCGAATCGGTGCAGGAGCACGAGCACATTCTCAAACTCATTGAGGCCTCAGCGCCGATCCAACAAATCGAGGACGCCGCGCGTCAGCACCGCACCGCCACCCTCGTTGCGTACCTCGATAAAGAAAAAGAATTGACCCTACAAGGAGAACACAATGACTGACGCATCGCTTGGTCACCGCAAGCCGGCTGACCTGCCCGAGCGCATTCAGCACTACATTGACGGCGAGTTCGTCGACTCGATCGACGGCGACACCTTTGATGTGCTCGACCCGGTGACGAACGAAAACTACGTCAAGGCGGCCTCCGGTAAGAAGGCCGACATCGACCTCGCGGTTGCCGCTGCCAAGCGGGCGTTTGATGAAGGCCCGTGGCCGAAGATGCTCCCGCGTGAGCGTTCGCGCGTGCTCCACAAGATCGCCGACATCGTCGAATCACGTGATGCTCGCCTCGCCGAGCTGGAGTCGTTTGACTCCGGCCTGCCGATCTCCCAGGCCCTTGGTCAGGCTCGCCGTGCTGCCGAGAACTTCCGCTTCTTCGCCGACCTGATCGTCGCCCAGGTAGACGACACGTTCAAGGTACCGGGCCGCCAAATCAACTACGTCAACCGCAAACCGATCGGCGTCGCAGGCCTCATCACTCCGTGGAACACCCCGTTCATGCTCGAATCGTGGAAGCTCGGCC
>CAYVDF010000197.1:0-3155 GCA_964450475.1 uncultured Pseudactinotalea sp. | reverse complement strand
GAACCGCTCGACGAAGCACTCGCCGCGGCCAAATGCAGCGGTTGCTTCGCGCACGGCAGAGTCGAACAGGTCGGGGATTTC
The DNA here is from genome assembly GCA_964450475.1 of uncultured Pseudactinotalea sp. GTDB lineage: Bacteria > Actinomycetota > Actinomycetes > Actinomycetales > Beutenbergiaceae > HY158. Next base: position 3,074 of record CAYVDF010000197.1, on the reverse strand, counting down.
CTCCATGCTGTAGGCGACCTTGAGGCCGCGTCCGCCACCACCGAAGGCAGCCTTGATTGCGATGGGTAGGCCGTGCTCGCGGGCGAACTCCTCCACTTCTTCGGCGCTGGCCACCGGATCGGGTGTGCCTGCCACGAGCGGGGCGCCTGCGCGGCCGGCGATGTGGCGGGCGCTGACCTTATCGCCGAGGGCGTCGATCGCTGCAGGGGGAGGGCCGATCCACGTGAGGCCGGCGGCGACGACGGCGCGGGCGAAGTCGGCGTTTTCGGCAAGGAAGCCATAACCAGGGTGAACGGCATCGGCACCAGAGCGGCGTGCGACGTCCAAAATCTTTGAGGAATCGAGGTAGGTCTCCGCGGCGCGGGTGCCACCAAGCGCGAAGGCCTCGTCCACGAGTTTCACGTGCTGAGCGCTGCGGTCGGGGTCTGCGTAGACTCCCACGGAGGCGATGCCGGAATCCCTGCACGCACGAGCGATTCGAACGGCAATTTCTCCCCGGTTCGCAATGAGGACTTTGCGTAGGGGGCGACTCCCAGTGGCAGTCATGCACACTCCTTCTGGCTCGGCGAATTCTAGGGCTCTGGCCGTAACGTTAGTACTCTTCCTCCGCGCGACCCAAGTGGGCGCGAGGGCGGTAAGAATTTCTGTGTAACGCCGAGCAGTGTTTCATGTATTTTTTGTAGACACCCCACAACAGCAGGGTGCTGTGGGTCACTCTCGTGAGAGGCCCATTATAATGTTCTCACAATTCTCTCGCGCACATCACGCGCGCTGTTCCCATAGTGAGATCCACTCCACACCGAGTTCGGAAAGCAACAGCCGCAGGGTGGGCAGGCTCAGCCCGACGACCCCGTGGTGGTCGCCGCGGATCGCGGAGATGAACGGTCCTCCAAGGGAGTCGATCGTGAACGCCCCCGCGACCTGCAAGGGCTCGCCGGTGGCGATGTATGCGTCGATCTCTTCCTCGGAGACGTGAGCGAAATCGACCTCGGTGCTGGACACCCCTGCGGCGGTGCGCCCATCACTGGCGATAACGAAGTGCCCGCTGTGCAGCGTGCCCGTGTGCCCGCGCATTCGCAGCCACCGCTCCTTGGCCACCTCGGCACTGCCGGGTTTGCCGAGGCCTTCGCCGCCGAACTCCAGCATCGAATCGCACCCGACGATGACGTCCGCCAAGCCGGGAAAATCTGCCGCCACGGCGCGCGCCTTCGCTTCCGCGAGCACCTGGACGCTGTCAGGAACCGTGGCGGGCGAGGCCGCTGTGAGGATCGCGACCTCATCGAGGCCAGAGACACGGATGATCGGGTCGATGCCGGCTGAGCGCAGAGTTGCCGCCCGCGCCGGGGACTGCGAAGCAAGGAGCAAAGTCGTCACCTGCCTTACCTTAACGGAACGGCAAATGGCGGCTGATAAGCTCGGTGCCGGAATCATGCCAGACTTTTCTTGCAACGAGGTGACGTACATGTCCGAATTTCGCACGACCGACCTGTGGGATGACTATGGTGAGGAACTCCAATCCGTTGATCTCCCCCTGCGAGACTTCGGTGGCGCCATCCAGTTCGCCGGCCCGATCCGCACAGTCAAGTGCGAGCGTGACAACGTCGTGCTGCGCACGCTTCTTGGTGAGGACGGCGCGGGTGCGGTGCTCGTTGTTGACGGCGGTGGCCACACCGACACCGCCCTCATGGGCGACATGGTCGCGACCCTTGCCGTAGATAACGGCTGGGCGGGTGTGATCATCAATGGCTCCGTGCGTGACACGAAGGAACTCGCGACGTTCCCGATTGGGATTCGTGCGCTCGCGAGCAACCCCCGCAAGAGCGGCAAGGAAGGCCGCGGCGAGGTCGACGTTGAGGTGACGTTCGGGTCCGTGACCTTTCGCCCAGGAGACATGCTGTACGCGGATGAGGACGGCATCGTCGTCCAAAAACCCGACGCCTGAGCTCGCGCGAGGACCTGCAAGAGATAATTTTTTTATCGAGAGGAAATAAACCTCGTGTCGTTTACCAATGAAGAAATGGTTCACCTGCGCCGGGCCGTCGAGCTCGCTCGTGAGGCGTTCGATCACGGCGATGAGGCGTTCGGGTCAGTTCTCGTGGATGCCGAGGGCAACGTGCGTGCCGAGGATCGCAACCGGATCGCCGGCGGCGACAGCACGCGCCACCCCGAGTTTTACCTCGCGCGGTGGGCGGCAGAAAACATGACCCCGGAAGAGCGCACCGCCGCCACGGTCTACACCTCCGGTGAGCACTGCCCGATGTGCGCGGCCGCTCACGCGTGGGTGGGCCTCGGGCCGATCGTGTACGTGCACTCCTCGGAGCAGCTCGTGGAGTGGCTCACCGAATGGGGCTTGAAGCCCGGGCCTGTTGCAACGCTGCCGATTCAGCAGGTCGCGCCGGGCATCGACGTGCGCGGGCCCGTGCTCGCTCTGGCTGAGGAGATCAAGGCGCTACATAAGGCGAAGTTCGCCCCAGACGCCTAACTCACCACGCCTGGTGCGTGCTCCAGCGCCATGCCGCGCGGGAGGGCGTCACCGGTACGCCCCAGCGGCGGTGCGGGTCGCCCCACACGCTCGACTCCGAACCGTCATCCTGGCGTTGGGCTGCGGCCGCCCGCGCCGTGAGGATACTCGTGACGAGCGCCGCGAGCTCGGCCTCATCCGGCGTGCCCTTGACGACCTTGATTCCGGGCAGGCCTGCCGCGACCTGGGCCGCGATCTGGTCGAGGTCACTCGGGCGAGGTGGGGTGCTCATAGTGGAATGTTCCCGTGCTTCTTCGCCGGCATGCTCGCCCGCTTCGTGCGCAGGGCCCGCAGGCCGCGAACGATCTGGGTGCGGGTCTCGGCCGGGTTGATGACGGCGTCGACGTACCCGCTCGCGGCGGCGTCCCACGGGTTGACGATTGCGGCTTCGTATTCAGCGATGAGGCGCTCGCGCGTGGCGTCGACATCCTCACCGGCATCCTCGGCTTCCTTCAACGCGCGGCGCTGAAGAATGTTGACGGCACCGGAGGCGCCCATGACCGCGATCTGGGCGGTGGGCCAGGCCAGGTTGATGTCGGCGCCGAGCTTCTTC
>CAYVDF010000196.1:0-3203 GCA_964450475.1 uncultured Pseudactinotalea sp. | reverse complement strand
GGGGGTGAGCAGCAGCAGCGGGATGACCCGCTCGGTGCGCTTGGCGTACTCCGCGTACGGCGGATACGCCGCTACAGCGCGCTCCCACCATTCCTGCCGCTCGGCACCGCTGAGCTCACGCACGGTATAGACCTTGCGAACGGTCCCGTCTTGAAGCTCCACACGCGGGTGCGTCACGAGATTGGCGTACCACTGCGGGTTCTTTGGTGCACCGCCCTTGGAGGCCACTGCGAGGTACTGCCCTTCGTGCTCGACGCGCATGACCGGGGTCTTTCGCAGGAAGCCTGTCTTCGCGCCTTTCGAGGTGATGACGACGATTGGCTCGCCTTGAAACGTTGTGTTCTCCCGGCCTCCGGAGGCCTCGAACGCTTCGGCCTGCTCGCGCGCCCAAGCGAACCTCGGGTCGGACGTTGGTTTGTAGGTTCCCTCTAACGACATATCTGTGAATTTACACGCCCCTGCCGTTTGCAGCGATCGAGGCGTAGGGTGAAGGAAAGCGCAGGGGGCGTGGCCCGCGGAGGTGCATCGTGACGCAATTCGATCCAGATCTTTTTATTTTTGACGTCGATGGGTGGGCTAACTCCGCCCCCGTCGACTTGGCAGAACTCCGCGGCCAGGTTGTCATGGTCGAGGTCTTCCAGATGCTCTGCCCTGGGTGCGTCTCCCGCGGGATTCCGCAGGCTCAGCGCGTGCAGCGCGCATTCAATACCGACCTCGTGAAAGTCATCGGGCTGCATTCGGTGTTCGAGCACCACGAGGCGATGACACCCGTTGCGTTAAACGCCTTCCTCCACGAATACGGCATCACGTTCCCGGTTGCGATCGACCGGCAACGCGATGGCCAGCGGATCCCTGCAACGATGGCTCGCTACGAATTTCAGGGCACGCCGACGACGCTGCTCATCGGCAAGGATGGGCGGATCAAGCACCGCTTCTTCGGTGGAATTGAGGATCTGCAACTGGGGGCAATCCTCGGCCAGATGGTCGCACGCGAAGCGCCTGCGAACTAGCGGTTGGCGAACGCGGCGATCCGTACCTGTGCTTCCAGCGTCTCCGAGGCTTCCCCGATCGTGCGAGCCTCGTCATCCAACTGCTCCCGGAACGAGCGGAACGGAGCCGACCGAATAAGCCGCTTGGCCTGACCAAACGCGTTGGGTGCCGTGATCCAATCCTCGGCGATCTGCTGTGCGCGGGCGAGAACCTCGCCGTCTGGAACGACTTCAGCGGCGATGCCCCACTCGAGTGCTTCCGCGGCACTGAGCATGCGGGCCTGGAGCGTGAGGGCGAGGGCTCGGCGCTCGCCGACCGCGCGGCCGAGCAGTGCCGATACCGACAGGTCTGGGGTGAGCCCGACGTTGGAGTACAGGCTACCCACCTTGGAGTTCTCACCGATGATTGCGTAATCGGTGCTCAGCAGGACGCCGAGCCCACCACCGGCCGTTGCGCCGTGAGCGGCGGCGACGACCGGTTTGGAGGATTCGACGAGGGCGATGAAGCCGAGGTTGATTTCACGAGCAAGGGCCGTGAGCTCAGTACTGCGCGCCTCCATCTTGTGCATCGCTTTGACGTCCCCTCCGGCACAGAAGGCCGGACCCTCCCCGCGCACGATAATCGCCTTCACCGAGTCGTCCGCGACAGCCGTGCGGCACGCGTCGCGCCAAGCAATAGCCATGGCGTCATCAAACGCGTTGAGAGATTCGGGCCGGTTGAGTGTAATCGTTGCGATAGCGCCATCGGTGGTAAGCAGAACTGAACTCATAGGTTGAATCATCGCACGTTTGGGCGCCCCTAATGCAAACATTTCAGGGCAGGAAGAAAATCTATTTGCTCATCCCAAGGGTGACGATCCGTTCACCCCGAGCGTGGAACCAGCGATAAGGTGGAGACATGAAGATTGGCGTGGCCGTGGGGATCCCCGAGCCCTACGCGCAGCAGCTGATGCAGGCGCGGTCTCGGGCTGGTGATCCACTCGCAGATAAGGTGCCGCCGCACGTCACGCTCTTGCCACCGACCGAGGTAAGTTCGGCCGATCTTGCGAAGATCTGTGACCACCTGAAGGCAGCGGCTCAGCGGAGCGCGCCGTTCACCCTCGGGCTCGCTGGTACCCGCTCGTTTCGGCCGGTTTCGCCGGTTGTATATGTCGCACTTGCGCAGGGGTGGGATGAATTCGCAGGCTTGCAGGCGGGAGTGAACTCCGGGGTACTGGAAACAGAACTCCAATTTCCGTACCACCCGCACGTGACCATCGCCCACGCCGTGAACGATACGGCCCTCGATGAGGCGGAGTCGTCGATGCGGCTCTTCAACGCGGAGTTCACGATCTCCAGTTTCACGTTGTACGAAAACACTCCCGATGGTGAGTGGACCGAATTGGAGACCTTCGCGCTCGGCGGCGCTGGGGAGTAGCGCCCACGCTCGCACCTAAAGGGCAGTGTGCGAGTAAGGTGGATGCCTGTGGAGGAAGTAAAGCGATTCGGAACCAAGGCGCTGCAGTGGTGGCAGCGCCAACGCCTCGCGCGTGCACTTGCCCGCTACTCCGCTGGCAAAGGAGGGCAGCTTTCCGGTGGAATCGCGCTCACTGGGCTCCTGTCGGTTGCGGCCGCGCTAACGATTGGGCTGACGGCCATGGTCGGGGTCTTTCGTCGGCACCCCGTGCTCCGCGACGAAGTCTTCGACCAGATCGATCTGTTCCTACCCGGCGTGATCGATACGGGCGACGGCGGAATGATCTCCCCGGAATCCTTCGTTCAAAGCGGTGGCTGGTCGATCGCAGCGATCGTCGGTGCTGTAGTTCTGCTCAACACCGCGATCACGGTGATGCAGACAATGCGCATCTCTTTGCAATCAATGTTCGGCCTACACAGCGCGACAGAGAACTTTATCTTCGGCAAGCTTCGTGATCTCGTGGCGTTCATCGTGCTCGCCTCATCCCTTGTGGCGACGGCGCTGCTGTCGATTGCGGGCCGCGCCGCATTTGATTGGATTCAAACGAACCTTGGGCACCTCGGGATCGTGCCCAACACCCAGGCCGCCCTTCAAATCCTCACGATTCTCACCGCTCTCGTAGTCGATGCGGGAGTCTTTATCTTGCTGTTCCGCTGGCTCGCGGGCGCACGCGTACCGTGGCCTGAGATGTGGAAGGGCGCGTTGCTCGGCGCGGTGGGCACGGGGGCTCTGCGCATTCTTGGTGCGAGCGTCGTGAC
>CAYVDF010000195.1:0-3210 GCA_964450475.1 uncultured Pseudactinotalea sp. | reverse complement strand
ACACCAAGCGCATCTGGCAGCTGGTGGCGCTCACGCTCGGTATCTCCGCGGCGATCGCCGTGTACACGTGGGCGATTTTCACCACGACTCCCGAACTCGGCGATCAGGCTCTGCGGCAAACGGCGTACGAGGTGGCCGGCCCGACGGTCATCTACGTCGTCGCCGCTCCGCTCGCGTTCCTTGCGATCCCACTCCTGCTCCGCGGGCGTGCGTGGGTCGTGGGCAGTTTCATCTCGGGAGTCGCCCTGATTCTGTATTCGGTCACCGGTATCATGAGCATCGGTTTACTCTTCCTGCCCGCGACGATCGCATCCGTCGTTGGCGCCTTCGTTCAACCTCCTGCTGCCAATGAATAAAAATATTTTTCGTAACCCCGCCGCGCGTTCGTGGCGCGATGAGCCGCTAGATGGCGAGCCAACAGTTTTCCACGCAAGCTTGCCCGGGTATGTGCCCACCCCGCTCATCGAATTGCCGGAGCTCGCCGCTGAACTCGGTGCTGGACGGGTGTTCGTCAAGGACGAATCCTCACGCCTGGGCCTGCCCGCCTTCAAGATCCTCGGCGCCTCGTACGCGATCGACCGCGTGCTCCAGAACGCGACCGCCGAGCGCCTGATCGCCGCAACGGATGGCAACCACGGCCGTGCCGTCGCCCACGTCGCTCGCCAACGGGGCATACCCGCCACGGTCTACGTGCCGGCAAACATCACCGATGCGGCGAAGGACGGGATCCGTTCTGAAGGTGCGGAGCTCGTGGAGCTCGACATGCCCTATGACGACGTCGTCAAACACGCAGCCGCCCAAGCCGGCCCGGGTGTGCTCCACATCCAGGACACCGCGTGGGATGGCTACGACGAGATCCCGGCGATGATCGTGGGCGGCTACGACACGATGTTTAAGGAAATTGACGACGAGCTCGCTCGCCTCGGCACCGCCGCCACGATCGTGGCCGTGCCCACGGGCGTTGGCTCACTCACTCAGGCGGTGGTGTCGCACTACCGGCGCGGGGATCACACGGCATCTGTTGTCTCCGTCGAACCGGAGTCAGCCGCGGCCATCCTAGAAGCACTCAAAGCGGGCGAGCCGGTCACTGTCCAAACCGGTGACACGGTGATGAACGGCCTCAACTGTGGGACCGTTTCGGCGCTCGCCTGGCCCGTGCTCCGCAACGGTTTAGATACGGCAGTGGCCGTGAGCGATGCGGCTGCCCTTGACGCCGTCAAAACGTTACATGAACTTGGCGTGGATTCCGGGCCGTGCGGCGCCTCGACGCTGGCGGGCATGCGCGCCCTCGATGGGATCACCCAGGAGGATGTGATCGTGTTGTTGTCCACCGAGGGTCGCGCAGCAAACCCGGCTAGTTAGGCAAGCGCACTAGGCCTTGTCGCCGAGCGCCACGATGTGCTCGGGCAGGCGCTCGTTCGTGCCGTACATGAAGTGGTTCTCCATGCGCTCGGAGAATCGACTCGCCTCGGTTGTGCGGCCGACGGCTTCGGCGACCTCGCGAATGTGCATCGGGGTCGCCCCACAACACACTCCGAGGTAGTTAATCCCAAGGTCGAACGCTTCCTTCGCGAACGCACCAATCTCATAGCGGTTGGCGTACAGCGGGTCGAGCGCGGTGGGGAACGTTCGCCCGTGTGGGGAGTGCACGTGGGCGCGGTCATCGGTGAGGTTGAAGAACGTCGGCTCTTCGGGGGTCGTTCGGTACGGAATCGGCAGACCCGCGACGTGGCACGAGACGGCCTCCCGGATTTTCTTCAGCCACGGCAGCATCGTCACCGGCCCGCGGAAGCAGTTCATCCCAACGACGTCGGCACCGGCCTGCTCGAGGCGTTGCGCGGTTTCGACGACGCCAATGCCATCGGCCATCTCCTCAAACGCCATCGGCGCGAGCGTGATCACGGTCGGTAGCCCGGCGGCCTTCGCGGCCTCCAGCGCGGCGAACGCTTCGCCGGCATAGTAGAACGTCTCACCGATGATGATGTCGGCGCCCTCGTCAACGGCCCAGCCGACCATCTCATCGAACATCCCGCGAACTTCGCGCTGGGAATCCTCGCTGGAGGGATCCCAAATGTTCGTGTTCGAGATGTTGCCCGCAACGAGGTTGCCCGGCACCCGGTCGGCGACCTTGCGGGCGATCTGCAGCGCCGCCCGGTTGAGTGGCTCGAGCAGGTCTTCCTTGCCGATCACGCGCATCTTTTCGCGGTGTCCGTTGTAGGTGAACGCCTCGACGATGTCGGAGCCTGCACGCTGGAAATCAACGTGGAGGTTCTCTAGGGCCACTTCGGGCACGAACTCACCGGCGGAGAGGTAGCCGCGCTTTTCCAGCTCGAACAAGAACCCCTCGGCGATAATGATTGGGCCGGCATCGAGCCGCTCGGTGAAACTTGGCGTAGACATCCGCATACTCCTTTGATCTGTACGTCGCGAATCTACTCCTGGCGCACGGCGCCCGCGCCGGGATGTGCAAAACGTCCAAGATATGAAACGCTCCGCCATTGGAAGGCTCGGAGCGGCGCACCTCATGCAGGCATCGTTTTGGCTCGTCGAGACCCTTGAGGGTGGCAAACCGTCTCGGCTCCCCCGGCCCTTGGCGCCGTCACCGTCTCCGGCCCGATCATCTTCGCCGCGAATGCGTGGCAGGGCGCACCCGCCGCCGCACGCGACTAAACTATTCGAGCTGGCTAGAGAGCTCGAGCCACTGCTCCTCTAATTCGGCCGTCTGTGCTTGGAGGCCATCGAGTTTCTCCGTGAGCGTTTGCAAGCCTTCGAAGTCGCTGGGGTCGTGCTCGGCCATTGCCGCGTGGACCTGCTCGATGTCGCGCGCGAGCCGGTCCATCCGCCGCTCGATCGAGGCGACCTCCTTTTGTAGCGCATGCCGTTCCGCACCACTCAGCCCTGCTGGTTCAGGAATCGCGGCCGGCTCGTCCGTGTCGTTCATCGCCGCAGCGGCTGCCTCGGCGGCTCGGCGCAGGTATTCGTCCACCCCGCCGGGCAGGTGGCGCAGGCGGCCATCGAAGATCGCGTACTGCTGGTCTGTCACTCGCTCGAGGAGGTAGCGGTCGTGGGAGACAACGATGAGCGTGCCGGGCCACGAGTCTAGGAGATCTTCCATTGCCGCGAGCATGTCGATATCGACGTCGTTGGTCGGCTCATCCAGAATGAGTACGTTCGGTTCGCTCAGCAACACGAGGAGTAGCTGCAGTCGGC
>CAYVDF010000194.1:0-3251 GCA_964450475.1 uncultured Pseudactinotalea sp. | reverse complement strand
TGATTCCATCCTCGTTTCCAAACGCAGGAATCTCCACTAAAACCAGGGCGTATCAGATCTATTCAAGAGGTGTGCGGGACGTCGGCATTGGTCAAGTCCATTTTGGTGGTGTACGGGTTTTTGGTGATCCTTCGGTTTTTTCATGCGGCGAGGGCCGCGGGATCGGTTCCGTTCCCCTTCTTCGTCTGGGCCTGTGAGTCGGTTTCGGTGCCGACTTTCTAAGCGGCGGCCAGAGCCTCGAGGTTCATGTGCCGCCGACCTTCGGACCACTCATCGTGCTGCTTGGCCAACACGGCTCCGACCAGGCGGATCAGGGAGTCTCTGTTGGGGAAGATCAACCCCGACCTGGTGCTCCTTGATCTCATGCTGCCCAATGTTCCTGGCACGGAAGTCTGCCGGCAACTCCGGGCCCGCTCCACCGTGCCGATCATCATGCTTACCGCCAAAGATTCTGAGGTGGACATCGTGGTCGGGCTCGAACTCGGGGCCGACGATTACATCACCAAGCCCTACTCAACCCGCGAACTTATTGCCCGCATCCGCGCCGTCCTGCGCCGCCAGGCAGAGGTTTCCGCCGATGAGGATGCGGACGCCGAGACGATCCTTCACGTGGGTCATGTGCGGCTGGACGTCGATCGCCACGTCGTCACGATCGACGACGTAGAGACCCCGATGCCGTTGAAGGAGTTCGAACTTCTCGAATTTCTCCTGCGCAATGCCGGCAATGTGCTTACTCGTACCCAGCTCATTGATCGAGTGTGGGGTACGGACTGCTTCGGCGATACCAAGACCCTTGACGTGCACATCAAACGGCTGCGCTCACGGATTGAACCGAACCCGGCCAAGCCTAAAATGCTCGTTACTGTGCGCGGAGTAGGCTACCGCCTCGACCACGGCTAAACGCAATCGTGAACGCTCCGGGGAGGGAGCAATACAGGGCCACGAGCAGGAACACCCCCCACTCCGACAGCAGCCGGGATTCGGTCAATCCTTGGATCGCGAGCGCCGCGGCCAGCAGTGCCCACCCGAGTGGGATGTAACTATCCCCAGGGCGGGCTCGCCCCACGATCCGCCAGGAGGCCAGGAACGTCAGCACAACCATTGCGAGCAGCACGGCCGCACCGAGGATTCCCAGTTGCAGCCAGGCATCAAGATAAGAGTTGTGCCCGTGCGGAGGCACGTGGCCGATACCCGCTGCGGTGATGATCGAGCGGTAAGGTTCGGCCTCTGGCGGCCAGAACCCAACGTAGCCCCACCCTTCAGGCTGCTGCAATGCGCTGGCAATCATTCCCCGCCAAATCTCCGTGCGGTGGGTTGCATCCGGGGTTCGCTCCAACAGCGTAAAGATGGCTTCACGGTTTTTCAGGGTGAGGATCCCCACCACTCCGCTAGCGATGAGCACTCCGAGCGACGCCACTCGGGTCCACTGCGCGGGAAGTTTCCGCAGGCCCATCGCTGCAGCAAACAAAACGATGAGGTAGGTAGCGGTCACAGTCACGGTGGCTGAGTCAGTCAGGAGGATTACCCCAAACCCGGTCAGTCCAGTCGTCAGCGCATCGGCCCGGCTGATATTCCCGTCAATGAACAAAACAATGCCACATACAAGTGCCAGTAGCGCGATCATCCCAAACGGGTTGCGATTACCCACAAGACCTTGGATGGGCCCGCCCTCCAGCAGGAGGTTCTCTGACCACGGGTCTGTGTAGGCGCCTCCCACAAGCGAGATCGAGCGGCTTTCCAGGGGCGCAATGGGGCGTCGCATCACAAAGGTGACGAAGAGTTCGAATCCCACCCCTACGAATAGCGACCATTGAAATCCGCGGTAGACCAACCGAAAGAACTGCGCCATATCCGTGCCGCGCACAATCAAGAGGGCAGCACTGCACATGGCAAGGAGTGTCAATACTGCCACGAACGTGAGCACAGGGGTGGATGACCACACTGTGGTCGCTAACGCTATGCCCGCAAATGTCGCGACAAGCGCAGGCGGTCGGAGCCGATCGCTGGGGATCGGATACGCCCGAAGCACCATCACGAACGTCCAGCCGGCAAGAAGAAGGAAGCCGGGAAGCCCGACGAGGTAGCGGATCCCTTGCCCAGAGATAAGGAGGAAGAACGTCCAGATCGCCACGACTTCCGCGTTTCCCTGCTGGTACGCAAGTCCAAGCCACGGGCGAAATTCCGTAGCTGACCAAGGATTCAGCAGGCTCATACCCTTTATTAGATCAGTCGAGAGTGGCAAAATCACGCCGCGAGCGCAAAATCGTGGTAGGCCTCACCACCTGGGCGTTAGTGATCTACCGTCGCAGATGTGAAAGCAGAACCCCGATCGGAACGCTCACGAGCAGCACAAGCAGCAGAGTGAGGAAAAGCCACCACACTGCTGTATGGCCCTTCCCGCGGTAGACCGCGTTTCGACAAGTTCGAGGGCGGGCCGGTCGAAATGCCTCCCGTAACCTTCGACTACCCGGCCACCCACCTCTGGGACCTCAAGACGCATTCGATTAACCGAAGCTCCACGCTTATCCTCAACGACTGCCGGGCGGTTGAAACCGCCATCGGCGAACATGACGATATCGGGCTCCTCGTACTCCACAGAGAGGCGATCTTTGACGGCGAACATGAGTGTTGGCGTTGACACCGGTAGACGCACGTTCATTGGTGTACGACAACCCCACCCACCTGGAGGGAGTTCGGGTCCTTGGGGTGGATGAGCATTGCTGGTCCCACGTGCGAGGCCGTGGCAAAGAAACCTACGCCACGATCCTCGTTGACCTCACTCCCGTGATCGAGGGTACTGGACCTTCCAGGTTGTTGGACGTACGCCCGGGCAGGTCGAAGAAGGTCTTGACCACTTGGCTCAAGGAACGCACTCAAGCATTCCGCGACGGCATCGAGGTCGTCACCATGGACGGTTTCGCCGGCTACCACTCCGCGACCGTTGCCGAGTTGCCCGAGGCGACCCCTGTAATGGATCCCTTCCACGTCGTGCAGCTCGCAGGAGAGAAGGTCACCGCATGCCGCCAGCGGTTGCAGCAGGCCATCACCGAGCACCGCGGCAGGAAGGACGACCCTTTGTACAAGGTCAGGAAGACACTGCTGACCCGGCGAGGACTACTCACCGAGCGCCAACATCTGAAGGTCGCGAATCTGTGGCAGGAGCACACCGAGCACGTCGCCTTGGAAGTCACCTACATGGTGTATCAGGACATCATCGACGCCTACGCCCACCCCAAAAGATCAGTCGGCAA
>CAYVDF010000193.1:0-3327 GCA_964450475.1 uncultured Pseudactinotalea sp. | reverse complement strand
TGCCCGATACCCCCGCTCGCCGGGCGCTGGAGCACTTCGCGACCATTCTCGTCAACCGCCTCGCCTAATCTGGGCGCTTGTGCACCTTTGGGCGCTTTCGCGCATTGCGGATCGCCTCGAAGGAAATAACGCTGAGCGCTAGCCACACGCAGACGAAACCGATCCAGCGTCCCGGTGACATCTCCTCCTTGAAATAGAGCAGGCCGGTGAGGAAGTGCATGATCGGGGTCATGAACTGGATCATGCCGATGGTCACGAGGGGGATTCGACGTGTCGCCGCGGCGAATAGCAGCAAGGGCACGGCGGTTAAAACGCCGGTGAACATCAGGAGTGCCACGTGGTCGGCGCGGGTGCCCCACGGGCCGGCGGCGAACCCGAACGACGAGTGGCCGAGATACGTGAGAGTGCCGAGGTAGATGAGCCCGATCGGCAGCAGCGCGGTGGTTTCTACGGCGAGGCCAACGAGAGCCGGCACCTGCTCCGATACCTGCTTCTTGATCAGGCCGTAGAGGCCGAACGTCGTGGCGAGGCCGATGGAAATCCACGGCACCGTGCCATTTTCGACCGTGAGAACAGTAAGCCCGATGCCTGCGATGAGGATCCCAAGAACCTGGGCGCGCGAAACACGTTCGCGCAGCACGACGACTGCGAGGAGCACGGTGACGATCGGGTTCATGAAGTACCCGAGCGCGGCCTCGATGACCCGCCCGCCCATGACCCCGATGAGGAAGATGAGCCAGTTCGTCGACAGCAGCACGGCGGCGAGCGCAAGGCGTGGAAAGACCTCACGGTCGCGCATGACAGCCGTGTACGTGCGCCACTGGGAGAGCACGACGAGCAGCACGATACACACGACCCAGGACCACACGACGCGGTGTGCAGACACGTGCAGGGGAGTAGCGGGCTCCAGCAGCGGGAAATAAATCGGGAGGATGCCCCAGAGCAGATACGCGCCCACACCGGCGGCGAGCCCGTTGCGGGAACTCTTCTCGCTGCCGTGGTGCGGTGTCATAGCTAGAAACTATCCCATTGCGCTCGCGGCGCCCGAATCCTCGCGGGAAACGGCCTTCGGCTGTGGTGTTGGCCACGAGGGAGCGCGCCAGGAACGCTTTTAGCGAACCCACAAGTGCCTTAATTCAGGTAACCGTTTAGACTGAATTGTGGTTTTCGTATCAGCCGAGTGAAGTGAGCATTGTGCCCAGCACCCCTGCGCTACGTGTGGCGATCGTTGGAGCCGGCCCGGCCGGAATCTACGCCGCCGACATCCTGTCCAAATCTATCGACGCCTCGATCGATCTGTTTGAACGTCTGCCCGCACCCTATGGCCTCGTGCGCTACGGGGTCGCGCCGGATCACCCGCGTATCAAGGGGATCATCCTCGCTCTGTACAAGGTTCTGCGCCGCGGCGATATTCGCCTGCTCGGCAACGTTGACTACGGCACCGACATCACACTCGACGATCTGCGCGAACACTACGACGCCGTCATCTTTGCCACGGGCGCGATCCGCGATATCGACCTGAACATCCCCGGCGTTGATCTGCCCGGATCGTTCGGCGCCGCTGACTTCGTCTCGTGGTACGACGGGCACCCCGACGTCGCCCGCACGTGGCCGCTGGAGGCAACGAAGGTCGCCGTCATCGGTAATGGAAACGTTGCCCTCGACGTCGCGCGCGTGCTCGCCAAGGACGTTGAGGACATGCTCCCCACCGAGATCCCCGCCAACGTGGAAGAGGGCCTGCGCGCCAACCCGGTGACCGACGTGCACATTTTCGGACGTCGCGGGCCGGCTCAGGCGAAGTTCTCGCCTCTGGAGCTGCGCGAGTTGGGTCAGGTGCCCGGCGTTGACGTGATCGTTTACGACGAGGACTTTGAGTTTGATGAGGGTTCGGAGAAGGCGCTGGAGTCCTCGAACCAGACCCGCCTGGTCGTGAAGACGCTGACTGACTGGACGCTGCGCAAGCCGAGCGGGCAGCCGCGCCGGGTGCACCTGCACTTCTTCCACAGCCCCGTGGAGATCCTCGGCGATGGCAAGGTCGAAGCCTTGCGCACCGAGCGCACCGAACTCGTTGGGGACGGCACCGTGCGCGGCACGGGGGAGTTCCACGACTTTGAGGTTCAGGCCGTGTACCGCGCGGTCGGCTATTTTGGTTCGCCGCTGCCCGAGGTGCCGTTTGACCCCGTGCGGGGGATCATCCCGAACGATGGCGGGCGCGTGCTGGATGAGGCAGGCGAGCGGGTCGCGCGCACCTATGCGACGGGCTGGATAAAGCGCGGCCCGGTTGGTCTGATCGGCTCGACCAAGTCCGATGCCTCCGAAACAATCCGCAACCTGCTGGAGGAGTTCGAAGACGGCCACCGGCCTGCACCGAACCGCAGCGAAGAGGCCGTGCTCGAGCTCTTGAAGAGCCGCGGAGTGGAGTACACGACGTGGCACGGATGGGAGCTCCTTGACGCGCACGAGCGGGCGCTTGGCGAGGCCCAGGGACGCGAGCGGATCAAGGTTGTGCCGCGCGAGGAGATGACCCAAATCTGCCTGGGGCAGACGGCCGCTGAAGTTAGCTAATCATTATATTTCTGGGATCGCCCGCGGCGCCTCTTGGAGCCGCGGGCCCGCCCACAGCGCGAGGCCCGCGCCGATGATGAGAGCTCCGATGGCGAGGTAGGGCGTGACGTGTGCACCGGCGGTGTCGGTGGCAATGCCGCCGGCGAACGCACCGCCTGAGATGCCGAGGTTGAACGTCACGACCATCGCTGCGGAAATGAGCGGGCGGAACTCCGCGGGCGCAAAGCGCAGCGCCAGGGCCTGGCTCACCGGCCCGATCACCCCGAACATCAGCCCCCACAGCGCAAGGCCGCTCATGCGCACGCCGAGGGTCTGGGGCAGGATGAGGGCCATTCCGAGCGCGAAGATGAGCAGGTAGGCGACGAGACCGTAGCGCGGCCACCGGTTGGCGAGCGGCCCGGAGATCACCAGGCCGATGATGGATGCGACCCCGATGATCGCCAGATAAAGCCCGAGCCGGGGATCGCTCGCGCCGGTTGGGGTGACGAACAGCACCGTGGCGTAGGTGTAGACGGCGAAGTGAGCGAACACGAAGAACAAGGCGACGACCGCGAGGGCAAGGGGGCCGGCGAGTCGGGGATCGCGCCACGTGCGCGCGCCGCGATCGCGTGTGGGCGAGGGAAGCGGGGGATCGGCTGGCAAAAAGAAAAATACTGCCGCCGCGATGAGGATGGCCACAACGGAAAGAACGGCGTAAATGGGGCGCCACCCCACGCCGTCAACAATGCTCGCGGCGAGTGGGATGACGATGGCGGCGGCGAG
>CAYVDF010000192.1:0-3346 GCA_964450475.1 uncultured Pseudactinotalea sp. | reverse complement strand
TGTTCGTCCATGAACACGAGCGAGTAGGCGCCCTGCAGGTGCGGGAGAATTTTCTCGGCCGTGTCGAAGAGGGTTTCCCCGTTAGTCCCTTCGAGGAGGTCGACGATGTGCGACGCATCGGAGGCACCGCGGCCGCCTTCTTGGACCGAGTGGCCGAGTTCTTTTGCGAGCCGGCGCAGTTCGGCGGCGTTCGTTAGGCGGCCGTTGTGGCCGAGCGCGATCGTGCCGTTGGCGGTGGGTCCAAGGGTTGGTTGGGCGTTCTCCCACGTTGAGGGGCCGTTCATCGCATACCGCGTGTGGCCAACGGCGATGTGGCCGGTGAGCGCGCGAAGCGAGGGATCGTCAAACACTTGGGACACCAGACCCATGTCCTTATAGACGAGGATCTTCTCGCCGTTGGAGGTGGCGATGCCGGCGGATTCTTGGCCGCGGTGCTGCAGCGCATACAAACCGAAGTAGGCGAGCTTGGCGACTTCCTCGCCTGGGGCCCACACTCCGAATACGCCGCACTCATCCTGCGGGGTGTCGTTCAGGGAATTATCTGCTGGGCGGTTATCGTGGCCGTGCACATTTTTCATCGTCCCACAATTTGCGCGGTGCTGCTATTTCCGGCGCCGGTCGAGCGCGAGTGCGATCATCAGCGCGACGAGGATGCCGAGTGGAACGCCGAGTCCTACGAGCACGATCGATAGATCCGTGCGCGTGTAGTTCTGCTCCGGCGCGATCGGCCCGACCTGGGCGAGCACGAGTCCGATGATGAGCCCGAGCAGCCCCCCGATGGCGCCGAACACCCCGTATTTGGGGCGGCGCTGGATGGAGCCCTTCTTCACGTAGAACTCTTCGTGCTCTAGCGAGGAACCTTCCCGCGGCGCATCTTCCTCGGCGGCGTTCTCGGTCAGTTCTTCTTCGCTGAGCGCGGGTTCAAGTTCGTCTGCGGGCCCCGGTTCGGCTGGCGCAACCTCGGTGGGTTCTACATCGGGTGTATCAAGACTTGAAGCGTCAAACTCCGGTTCTTTCACGGTATAGACGCTATCTCATCCTCGCCGCTGTTCCCACTTAGCGCATGTGCGGCAGCCGCCAGCGGAAGCAGTGCGGAGATATCTGCGCGGATCCCAGAATACGCCACTGTGCCGGCGGCAACTTCGTCGGCCCAGTTCTTCTGTCCGGTCGCGAGCGCGAGCCACGTGTGCGGGTCGATCTCAACGGTGTTCGGAGGGGTGCCGCGCGTGTGCCGCGGGCCTTCGATCACCTGCGTGACGCCCCACGGGGGCACGCGCACCTCCACAGAGTTACCCGGAGCCACCTCGGCGAGCTCTTCGAGAGTGAAGCGAACAGCGACGCGGATGTGCGCCGTCTGAACGCTACCCCCGTGCCATGCACGCAGGGCTGCGATGCCATCGGCAGGGGACGTACGACGTCTAACCACGGAGCCAGTCTAGGCGAGCGGCGGCGTGCGCGAGGGGGATCCGTGCTAACCGGAGTGCGCGAGCACCGCCCGCGCCGTTAGTTCGCACAGGACTAGATCCGTTGCGATCCCGGCGCGCAGGGCGCCGACGATGGCGGGCACCTTCGTTTCGCCCACGGCAACGCAGACGCGGCGCGGGATGAGCCGCAGCTCGTGGGGGGTCAAGCCCGAGGCGCGGGCGTTCAACGCGATGTCGTGATACGAGCCGTCTTCCCTGATGAGCACCGTGCACACGTCGCCCACGACACGCTCCCGGTGCAGCTCCAGCATGTCACTTTGATCCAGGTAGCCCGACGAGTACACGTGGGATGGCACTGAGGAGCCCACTGCTCCGACCCCAAACAGCGCGATGTCAACGCGGCGCTGCAATGCAAGGATCCGCTGGATCGAACGCTCCTGCCACATCATTCGTTTGGTCTTTTCAAAGTCAAAGAATGCTGGGACTGGAAAGTAGTACGCCGCGGAATCGAAGGCCCGCGCAATCTCTCCGATGAGGTCGGTTGCATAGGTCAGGCCTGTAGTTTCCGTATTTGCTGCCCCGTTGAGCTGAACGACCGCGCTTTGCGCTTTGGGCTTGGGGAGCAAGTGCTGGACGATAGCTCCAACGGTCGTGCCCCACGCGACCCCAAGGGTCATGCCATCGTCGAACCACTGGTCGAGGTAGCGCGCCGCGACCGCCGCGACTTGGTCGAGCCGCTGCCGTTCGGTCGTGCGCTGGCGGACCGGCACCACGTGGACGTTCAGGCCATACATCGCGGAGAGCTGGCGCGCGAGGCCGCGGCCGCCCTCAGCGGGAGGCCGCACCGTTATTTGGACGATCCCGCTTTCGCGGGCTCGCGAGAGGAGCCGGGAAACCGTCGAACGCGAGACCCCAAGGGCTTCCCCGATGGCCTCCATCGTCTGGTTTTGCACGTAATACATCGTTGCCGCACGATATTCGTAGTGAACATCCTCCACCGCTGCGCCACCCCCTCTTGCACGTATGTGCAACATCATTGCGCAAGCGTGCAGAAGAAGCAATGCTCCATTGTCAACGAAGGAGTTTCAGTGCCCGTAGTTTCGCGTTGAGGAGGAATATGACACGCTCTGCCCTCACCCTTGAATCTCGGGAGAAGGCGTTGGCGCAGATGTCCGACGCCCATGGTCTCGATGTACTGGTGATCGGAGGGGGAGTCACGGGTGCAGGCATCGCCCTCGACGCCGCCGGCCGTGGGCTTCGAACGGGAATAGTCGAGGCACAGGATTGGGCCGCCGGCACATCCTCGCGTTCCTCGAAGCTTGCGCACGGCGGGCTTCGCTACCTTCAGATGCTCGACTTCGCGCTCGTGCATGAGGCGCTCACAGAACGCGACCTTCTCCTAGCCGAAATCGCGCCCCATCTCGTGCACAAGGTTCCTTTTCTTTATCCGCTCACGCATCGGGTCTGGGAACGCGCCTACGTTGGCATGGGCGTTGCGTTATATGACGCGCTCGCTTCGCTTTCCAAGCGCCGCCGCTCTACACCATTTCACCGCCACATATCGAAAAAGAAACTCTCAGCATTGTTCCCCAACTTCCGGGAGGATGCGGCGGTCGGTGCGATCCAGTACTGGGATGCGCGGGTTGACGATGCGCGGCTTGTCTTGGCTCTGATCCGTACAGCCGCAGCGCAGGGGGCTCTCGCAGCCTCTAGGACCCAGGTTGTGAGGTTAACGAAGAACGCCAGCGGCGCAGTCACTGGGGCAGAGATTGTTGACCTCGAGTCAAATACCCGCCACCACATCAAATCTCGGATGGTCATCAACGCGACCGGAGTGTGGACTGAGGAAACCGAATCGATGGCGGCCGGGGAAGGCGGGCTGAAGGTTCTGGCCTCCAAAGGAATTCATCTCGTCGTACCCA
>CAYVDF010000191.1:0-3352 GCA_964450475.1 uncultured Pseudactinotalea sp. | reverse complement strand
CGCGTTGCCCGGCCCGGTCGGCGTCCAGCCGCCCCACGGCGCGGTCTCCCGCTACGGCGCGATCGCGCTCGCCTCGAGCCTCGACCAGGTCGGCCCCGCCGCTCGCACCGTGCTGGATGCCGCCCTCCTGCAGGACGTTCTTTCAGGCCACGACCCGAAGGACGCCACGTCTTCACCCACCGAGCCTGCCTCCATGGCCGAAGCCGCGCGTGCCGGCGCCAACGGCGACCTCGCAGGTGTGAAGATCGGCGTCCTGCGCGCAGCCGGCGACTCCGCCGTCGACCCCGGTGTTGCCGCAGTGTTCGAGCAGAACCTGCAGCTTCTTATGGATGCTGGCGCGCAGATTATTGACGTCGCATGCCCCTCGTTTGAATCCTCGATCGCCACGTACTTGACGATCATGTCGGGGGAGGCGTCATCGAACCTTGCTCGCCTCGACGGGATGAAGTACGGCCTACGTGTCGAGCCAACGCAGGGCCCAGTCACGGCTGAGCGCGTCACCGCCGCGAGCCGCGGCGCCGGTTTTGGCGCCCAGGTCAAGCGACGCATCCTGCTTGGCACCTACGTGCTCTCTGCCGGGATGTATGAGAAATTCTTCCTGAACGCCCAGCGCCTACGCACGCTCGTCATCCAGGAATTTGCGGCCGCGTTCGCAGACGTCGATCTCATCGTTACGCCGACGACGGAGGGAGTTGCACCAACGGTTGGTACCGACTCCGCTGGCGTATTCAGCGGCGCGCACACAGCCGAGTTCGCAACGATCCCTGCGAACCTTGCGGGGCTGCCCGCGATCTCGCTGCCGGCAGGGCTTGTCGACGGCCTGCCCGTTGGCTTGCACGCTGTCGCCCCGGCCTTTGAGGACGCCAAACTCTACTCGTTCGCAGCCGCCGTCGAGGCACGCATCAACGCCGCCTCGGGCCCGATTCTTAACTCCGCTCCTTTCTTTCAGGAGGCGAAATGACAACCACTGACTACGCCGATGCACTGAAGCGTTACGACCCGGTTCTCGGGATCGAAGTACACGTCGAGCTCGGTACGAAGACCAAGATTTTCGACGACGCGCCCGCCCACGTTGACGACGAACCGAACACCGCGATCAACCCAACCACGCTCGGGCTGCCCGGCTCTCTGCCCGTCATCAACCGCACTGCCGTGGAGTACGCAATCAAGATTGGCCTCGCCCTCAACTGCGAGATCGCCGAGTACTCACCGTTTGCTCGGAAGAATTATTTTTATCCCGACATCCCAAAGAACTTCCAAACGTCGCAGTCGGATCAGCCGATCGCTTTCAACGGCTACGTTGATGTCGAACTCGAGGACGGGAAGATCGTTCGCGTAGAAATCGAACGTGCCCACATTGAGGAAGACGCCGGCAAGAATGTCCACGTCGGTGGCACGGCTGGCCGGATCCACGGCGCCGATTACTCGCTCGTGGACTACAACCGCGCCGGGATCCCCCTCGTGGAGATCGTCACCCGCCCGATCACGGGCACCGGCGAGCGCGCTCCTGAGGTGGCCAGCGCCTACGTCAGGACCCTGCGGGACATCTTCCGCGCCATCGGGGTTTCGGACGCGAGGATGGAACGCGGAAACGTGCGCGCCGATATCAACCTGTCGCTGCGCACATCCCCGGACGCCCCGCTGGGAACGCGCACCGAAACGAAGAACGTCAACTCCTTCCGCTCGATCGAACGAGCCGTGCGCTACGAGATCGTTCGCCAGGCTGAAGTTCTCGACGCGGGTGAACAGATTGTTCAAGAAACGCGCCACTACCACGATGACACCGCCTCGACCTCACCGGGCAGGCCGAAGTCGGACGCCGAAGACTATCGCTACTTCATCGAGCCGGACATCCCGCCGCTGATGCCCGATCGTGCGTGTGTCGAAGAGTTTCGTGCGAGACTGCCCGAAATGCCGGCAGCCCGCCGCCGCCGTCTGCACGGGGAGTGGGGCTACAGCGACCTCGAGATGCGCGACGTCATCAACGCCGGCGCCCTCGACGTCATCGAAGCAACCGTCTCGGCCGGAGCGACCCCTGCGGCCGCGCGCCGGTGGTGGATGGGTGAGCTTGCGCGCATCGCTAACGAGCAAGGCGTCGAGCTTGGCTCGCTCACCTCGCCGGAAACGATCGCCGAACTCCAAGGGCTCATCGACTCCGGTCGTCTGAACGACCAGCTCGCCCGTCAGGTGCTTGCCGGCGTGTTGGACGGCGAAGGCTCGCCTGAAGAAGTCGTCGTCGCCCGCGGGCTTGAAATCGTCTCAGACGACGGCCCGCTTCTCGAAGCGATTGACGCAGCACTCGCTGCCGAACCTGACATCGCTGACAAGATCCGCGGCGGGGACATGAAGCCGATCGGCGCGGTCATCGGAGCCGTGATGAAGGCCACGCGCGGGCAGGCTAACGCCGGCCGCGTACGCGAGCTCATCATGGAGCGAGTGAACGGCTAGCCTCCCCAAAACGCTGGACTTAGAGCACTATGGAAGCGGGGGCGGGTGAGCCCACCCCCGCTTTCGCGTATTCGCAGTCGAATCCGCGGACGTACCAGCGCGGAAATGCAACGGAATTCACCCTTGATAGGTGTTCTCTTGAGGTCAAGAGACTGATACCGTATAGGGGAATGTAAATTTCAAGATGTGAAATAACAACGATTGGACGTGACATTCATGAGCGTGACCGGCATCGAGATCACTGCCGACCTCCCCGAGGGTGCCGAAGCGGTAGTTAACGATCGTGCACTAGAACTTATTGTCAAGCTTCACCGCGCGCTGGAAGGCCGTAGGCAAGAAGCGCTCGCTGCCCGCACCAAGCGGGAAGAGGAGATCGCTGCGGGTGGGACCCTCGACTTCCTCCCCGAAACCGAGCACATCCGCAACGATGACTCGTGGCAGGTTGCACCCTGGGCCCCCGGCCTGGAAGACCGCCGCGTAGAAATCACTGGCCCAACCGACCGCCGCATGGTGATCAACGCACTCAACGCCGGCGCGAAGGTATGGCTCGCTGACCAGGAAGACGCGAACACCCCGCACTGGGATTCCGTCATCGGTGGCCAGATTAACCTGCTCGATGCGATCAACCGCGAGATCGACTTCACCCACGAAAACGGCAAGTTCTACGAACTGCGCCCCGATGAGGAGCTCGCCACCATCGTCGTGCGTCCTCGCGGGTGGCACCTGCCTGAGAAGCACATTCTCGTTGACGGCGAGATGACCTCTGGTTCGCTCGTCGACTTCGCCCTCTACGTCTCGACGGCGGGTCTTCGCCAGATCGAGAAGGGCCCGGGCCCGTACTTCTACCTACCGAAGATGGAGCACTACCTCGAGGCTCGCATGTGGAACGACGCGTTCAACATCG
>CAYVDF010000190.1:0-3409 GCA_964450475.1 uncultured Pseudactinotalea sp. | reverse complement strand
CCTCGCGTGGAACGGTCTGCAAGGGATGAAAGCCGACCCAAAATTAGGCCGCACTCGCCGCGATTAGCGCTTACGCGCGTCGCTTCTACGCGGTAGTGTGGTACCTCGGTAAACTTGGGAGGGCAATCCATGGCGACGTTAGAAATCACCGCACTTAACAAGAGTTACGGCTCACTACGGGCGCTGAAGGATCTGAGCTTTACCGTCAACGCCGGTGAACTCTTTGGTTTCGTGGGGTCCAACGGCGCCGGCAAGACCACCGCGATGCGCATCGCGATCGGCGTACTCGAAGCGGACTCCGGCACGGTCACGTTCGGCGGTAAGCAGATGGATCTGGAGCTGCGCCGCCGCGTCGGCTACATGCCCGAAGAGCGCGGCCTGTACCCACGGATGAAGGTCGGCGAGCAGCTCATTTACCTCGCCGAGCTCCATGGCATGAGCAAGTCGGCTGCGCGCGAGGCGATGGAGTACTGGACCGACCGGCTCGGGGTTGCCGCCAGACGCGGCGATGAACTCCAGCAACTCTCCCTCGGTAATCAGCAGCGCGTGCAGCTCGCCTCCGCCCTCGTGCACAACCCCGACCTGCTCATCCTCGATGAGCCCTTCTCCGGGCTCGACCCCGTCGCTGTTGACGTCATGTCGAACGTGCTGCGCGAACGCGCGACCGAGGGCGTACCCGTCATCTTTTCTTCCCACCAACTCGATCTCGTGGAGCGGCTGTGCGACCGAGTTGGCATCATCAGGGCCGGTTCGATGGTCGCGATCGGCACCGTGGAGGAGTTGCGCCGCACCGATACCACCCAATGGAAGGTGCACGCTCCCCAGGCTCCGCCAACGTGGGCGAGCGAGGCGAGCATCCCGGGGGCGAGCGTCGAGACGGACGGCCCGAACGCCGTCATCACGCTCCCGACCGATGACGAAGCGGCAGAACAACAGCTCCTGCGCGCAGCACTCGCCCACTCGCCCGTACGGGAGTTCACCCCGCTGCGACCACCACTGGCGGACCTCTTCCGGGGCGTCGTCACCGAGACGAAGGAGGACGAATCGTGAAAGAAGTCTGGCTCGTAGCCAAGCGGGAGATTAAGACCCGCCTGATGGCGAAATCGACGATCATTTCGACGCTCATCCTCATGGCCGCGATCGCGGGGGGCGCGCACATAGTCGGGTACTTCCTCAACGACGACGAGATCGTCACGGCCGTGACGGGCACCTCGCAGGAGAACGCCGAACTCGCAGACGTGGCCAGCCGGATGGCCGCCGGAACCAAGGACGAGTTCATTGCCATCCCGACATCGGAGGCCGACGGCATCGAGCGGGTCATCAGCGGCGAGTTCCTCATGTACCTCGGGGGCACGCCCGAGGCGCCGGTGATGATGTTCGACGGCGCGCCCGATGCGGCGCTCGTGGCGATCATGCAGGACGCGCTGGAGCAGTACACGATCTACTCTTCGATCGCGCCGGAGGATGCCGAGAAACTGCAAACCGCACTCGCCTCGGCCCAGGTGCAGATCAAGGACGTGAACCCCGTGACATCGGAGCGCGTACTTGATCCGGTCAAGCTCGGCATCGCCTTCGTCATCATCTCGCTGCTGTTCTTCGCCCTCATCCAATCGGCATCCCTCATCATCGTTGGGGTGATCGAAGAGAAGGCCTCCCGCGTGGTTGAGGTTCTGCTCGCCACGATCCGACCCTCGCAACTGCTCGCCGGCAAGGTGCTCGGGATCGGCATCATGGCCCTCCTGCTAGTGGTGCTGTTCGCCGGCACCGGCATCATCGCTGGTGTCACAGCTGGCCTGTTCAGCCTGTCTGATATCAGCCTGAGCACGACCGTGTTCACGCTCCTTGGCTGGTTCCTCCTCGGGTTCGCTATCTATGTCTCGCTGTTCGGGGGTGTTGCCTCGCTCGTATCCCGCCAGGAGGATTCGGGTTCGGTGACGGCGCCACTCATCATCGGGATGATGCTGCCGTTCTATCTCGCGATCTACCTCATTCCGAACCTGCCCGATGCGCTCGTGACGAAGGTGCTTTCGCTCGTGCCGTTCTTCGCGCCGTTCATGATGCCCGTCCGGATCGCGTTCGATTCCGCGGCACCGTGGGAAGTGTGGACGGCCGTGATCCTGTGCCTCATCACGATCCCATTGATGATCTGGCTTGGCGGGAGCATCTACTCGCGCGCCGTTTTGCGTACCGGTGCGCGCGTCAAACTGAGCGACGCCATGCGCGGCTAAATTTTTGGACTACGCTTGGGGGAGATATGTATCCCCATGACGAGGTCGATGAAATTGTCGAGGCCTGGCAACGCGAACGTCCAGACCTCGACCCTGCCCCCCTGCAGGTTTTCTCCCGGCTCTCCCGCCTGGCGCGCCGCCTAGAGTTGGCGCGCCGCTCGGCGTTCACCGCCCACGGGCTGGAGCCCGGCGCGTTCGATGTGCTCTCCGCGCTGCGTCGCGCCGGCGAGCCATACGAGCTCACCCCCGGCAAACTGCTCGCCGAGACTCTCGTGACCTCTGGCACGATGACGAACCGAATCGATCGCCTCGCGCGTGCCGGCTACGTGCAGCGCGCCAAGCACTCCTCCGATGGCCGCGTGGTTCTCGTGCGGCTGACCTCCGAGGGCAAGCGCGTGGTCGATGCCGCGATGGCTGGCCTCCTCGCGTGGGAGGCGGAGCTGCTGAAAGAGCTCGACGGCGATGCTCAGGCTGATCTCGCCGCTCTCCTGCGGCGTCTCGCCGCGCCGCTTGAAGACAAACCCGCCTAAGGCGCCCGCCGCCCATCGCGGACACGCCTGACAGCGCGTTACGTCAGGGTGTCGCGCTCCCCGGCGACAGGCATGGGCAGATACCCGGGATCGATTGAACCTGGTCGGGATATCGGTCAGGCCCTCGATGGAGGCGTCACCCCATCTTGATCGCGCGCACTCCGAGCGCGTACTCGAAGTCAAGGCCGGCCACGCGCGCGAGTTCCGCACCACCTGCGGCCGCTCCACCGACGATCTCCTCGGCCGGCGGGTGATGGGGCAGCGCCGCCAAGTACACCTCGTGGGCGTTGAGCGAGTCGATCCCCTTGCGCACGGCATCGTCGTCGAGTTTGATGACGTGCGTTGGGTCGGCGCCGCTGACAAGCAGCCACGTAGTGCCCCACGCCTCCCCAGCCTCGGGGAAGATCCACGGATTGTCGGCATCTCGAATGGCATCAACCGTGGCCAGCCCCGCCGCGCGGTGGTCAACGTGGTTGAGCCCCCACGGCACCTCGAGCTCCCAGTTCGTCACCATCACGGCGTGCGGGCGAACTCGGCGAATCTCGGCGGCGATCCGCTCGCGCAGCGCAATCGACGGCTCCAGGAGGCCGTCGGGCAAATCAAGGATGACCAGCTCAGATACGCCCACGATGTCGCAGGCGACCTGTTGCT
>CAYVDF010000189.1:0-3419 GCA_964450475.1 uncultured Pseudactinotalea sp. | reverse complement strand
CAGTTGGTGAGAGCGCACGACTCATAATCGTGAGGTCGCGGGTTCGAGTCCCGCCTCCGCTACCACAACCGCACCGGGCAACCGGCTCTAGAAAATTACCAAGTGCGCGAGGCGCACGAACAGTCAACGTGAGGAACCACAAGTGGCCAGCAAGTCAGGGGATGTACGCCCGAAGATCACTCTCGCCTGCGAGGTGTGCAAGAGCCGCAACTACATCACCAAGAAGAACCGTCGGAACACCCCCGACCGTCTCGAATTGGCGAAGTACTGCTCCAAGTGCCGTCAGAAGACGGGCCACCGCGAAACGCGCTAATGGTTAACGAAAATTACGTAGGGCGGGAGTTCTTAGGAACCCCGCCCTATCGTGTTTCCAGGGCAAAAATTTCTGAGTTCGCCTCGGCCGTTGGGGCCACGAGCGAGCTCCACTTCGATCCGAGCGCGGCGGCCGCCGCGGGTTACGCCGACGTGGTCGCTCCGGCAACGTTCGCGGTCATCATCGCTCAGCGGGCCGAAGCCGAATACATCCGCGATCCCGAGGCGGGCATCGATTTCTCTCGCGTGGTGCACGCGAACGAAACCTTTAACCTTGTTCGGCCGCTTGTTGCGGGCGACGACATCTCCACGGTCGTTCGCGTTTCGAACATCACGAGCCGCGTGGGCATCACGATGGTCACAACCGAAGTGACCCTCACCGATGCTGATGGCGCGGACGTCGGCACGGTCGAATCGACGATCGCTGTGCGGGGGGAGGGTCGCTAACGATGGACATTGGTACTGAACTTTTTGACGTCGTGCGCCCCGTTGATCGCGAATCTTTAGTTCGCTATGCGGGTGCCTCGGGTGACTTCAACCCGATCCACTGGAACGACCGCTTCGCCACCGACGTCGGCCTCGGCGGGGTCATCGCCCACGGCATGTTGACGATGGGCATCGCCGGCAGCGTGCTGACCGATCACCTCGGCGATGTGGGCCTGCTGGAGTCTTACGGCGTGCGCTTCACGCGCCCGGTTCCGGTGCCAGACCCCGGCGCCGTGGAACTACGCGTTGTTGGGGTCGTTGGGGCGGATGAGGGTTCCCGCTACCGCGTTGACCTCACGGTGTCGGTTGACGGCACGAACGTGCTGGGCCGCGCCCAGGCGTGGGTGCGGAAATAAATTTATTTTCCACGCGGTTAGGTCGTCGAGCCGACAACCAGCTCGACATCTAGCGTTAGGTCGGTGACGTCCTCGCCCGCAGCAAGGCGTTTTGCGAGGGCTGCTGCTTGCGTGCCGCGGTCGCGTCGGGGCTGATCGATGGTCGTGAGCTTGTGGCCGGCGAGCCAGGGCAGATCCACCCCGTCAAAACCGGCAACCGCCACGTCGCTGGGAACGTCGAGGCTGGCATCCGCAGCGGCGAGCACGATGCCGGCGGCGATGAGGTCAGAGAAACCAATGATGGCGCTCGGGCGGGGGTTAAGGGCGAGAAGTTCCTTGCCCGCGGTGATGCCCTCGTCCACGAGCGAGCCTCGGCACTCCCAGATCGCCACGGGTTCGATGCCAGCATTGCGCACCCCGGCTAGGCGCTCGGCCGTCACTGAGTGCGTCGGCACATCGGCGGACTCGGCCCAGCCGCTTCGGGTTGGGTGACCGTAGGGGAGAGTGGCGAGCGCGATGCGTTCGTGCCCGCGCTCTCTCAGGTGCTCGGCGATCAGGCGCATGCCGGCGCGTTCGGCAACGCGCACGAGCGGGATCCCAACGAGGCTGGAGTTCATCCCGATCATGGGGATTTTGCGGGAGGCGAGCGTGGCCACGGCCGGGTCGCCCGGGAGAACTCCGTAGAACATGATCGCGGCATCGATCGCGGTGCTCCGAAGGAGCGGGTGAGCTTCGCCGTCTGAATCGAGGCGGGGAATCAGGAGCATGCCGTAGCCCTCGCGGCCAAGTTCACCGGCGATCCCATCGAGAACCTGCACGAGCACGGGATCGCGGAAGGAATGGCGAAGATCATCGTTGACCACCACCCCGATGACACCGGAGCGCCCGCGGCGCAGCGAGGCTGCCATCGGGTTGGGGCCGAGGTAGCCGAGCGCCTTTGCAGCCCTGAGCACGCGGTCGCGGGTCTCGGGTGAAATTGAGGCCGCCCCCGAGAACGCGATCGAGGCTGTCGACACCGAAACCCCTGCCGCCTGAGCGACCTCGGTGAGTGTCACGGCCATGCCCGCTTTCTCCCTAGAATGATCCGGTACGTTCAACAATAATGTTAAGGGTGTAATGAATTCTTTGGCCCCTGCGCGCGGGCGTGAGGCACGCACCGCGATGTATGCGGTGTTCGTCGTGTTCTTCGCCGCCGGCCTGTCATTCTCATCGTGGGCCGCGCGCATCCCGACCGTGCAATCGCGGCTCGACCTCAGCCCAGGGCAGATGGGAATCCTCCTGCTCGTCGGCTCACTCGGCTCGATCCTGTCCCTGCCGACGGCCGGGCGGATCGTTGGGCGCTTCGGGCCGCGGCGGACCGTGCTCGTCGCGGTACTCATCGTTGCTGCGGCGCTCGCGGGCGCGGTCGCAGCCGTGGCCGCGGGACGCCCAGTGCTCACAGGCATCATGTTGCTCATCTCCCTCGCC
Source organism: uncultured Pseudactinotalea sp. (assembly GCA_964450475.1). GTDB lineage: Bacteria > Actinomycetota > Actinomycetes > Actinomycetales > Beutenbergiaceae > HY158. The sequence goes on along the minus strand of CAYVDF010000189.1, from coordinate 819 downwards.
GCGGTGGGGGCGATGGATATCGCCATGAACTTCGAAGGCAGCCTCGTTGAACAACGCCTCGGGCGCTCGATCATGCCGCATTTCCACGGTGGTTTCTCCCTCGGCACGATCGCCGGGGCCGGCGTTGGCGTGCTCGCCTCCCGCGCTGGCGTGCCAATCACGATCCACGTATGGAGCGCCGCCGCCATCGTCGTGCTCATGGTGATCATCTCCGTGCGTTTCTTCCTCGCCGAGGATCCCGACCAGCGGAAGGAAGAACGCCGCGCCGAACGCGGCAGGACCTCCTACGCCAAAGTTTGGTTCGAGCCCCGCACCCTGATGATCGGCATCATCGTGCTCTCTGCCGCGCTCACCGAAGGCGCCGCCAACGACTGGCTCGCGCTCGGGGTGCGCGAAGGCTTCAACGTGCCCGAACACCAGGGCGCCTTCGGCCTCACCTTATTCATGACGGCGATGACCACCATGCGTTTCGCCGGCACCGCCCTGCTCAACCGCTTTGGGCGCGTCGCCGTGCTGCGGCTGTGCACAGGGCTCGCGATCGTCGGCCTCGCGATCTTCGGGCTCGCGCCCTCGCTCGAACTCGCCCTCGTCGGCGCCGTGCTGTGGGGGTTGGGCTCCGCCCTCGGGTTCCCCGTCGGCATGAGCGCAGCATCCGACGAACCCCTCCTCGCCGCCGCCCGCCTATCGGTCGTCGCCACGATCGGGTATGGTGCCTTCCTCCTTGGCCCGCCGCTCCTTGGCCTGCTCGCCAACAGCGTTGGCTACCGCCAGGCGCTGCTCGTGCTCATCATCCCGCTCATCGCGAGCCTCGCCCTGACG
>CAYVDF010000188.1:0-3423 GCA_964450475.1 uncultured Pseudactinotalea sp. | reverse complement strand
GACATGAAATCAGGCTCCCAGCAGATCAGCTCAACCTTTGTCAGACACGCCCTAGTCCCTGGCGTAGGGTCCGGCGCGCAGTTCGGAGCTTGGCACGATCCTGCGCCCGAACGGGGTGAGCGCGATCGGCACCATCTTGATGTTCGCGTACGCCATCGGAATTCCGATAATTGTCAGTGCGAGCGGAATCGCAGTGAGCACGTGGCCGATCGCGAGCCACAGGCCGGCGAAGATGAACCAAATCACGTTACCGAGCGCTGAGAAGGCGCCCGCGCGGGGATCCTTGACGATCTCCCGGCCAAACGGCCAGATGACGTAGGCCGCCATGCGGAAGGAGGCGATACCGAAGGGGATCGTCACGATCAGCAGGCACGCGATGATGCCGGCGAACGCGTAACCAACGGCGAGCCAGAAGCCGGCAAAGAAGAGCCAGATGACGTTGAGGAGTCCTCGTAACATGTTTCTATCAAACCTCATTCGCAGCCATTTGAAAAACGGTTGCCACGGGCCGGGCCGATAGAATAGTGGCCATGCGTGAGAAATTTGCTGCGTTACGTTCCCAGGTTGATGAGTACACAAAAGCTGCTGGCAGAACAGATGGGGTTGACATCCTCCTCGCAGTGAAAACCCACCCAGCGTCCGTGGTTCGCGAAGCGATCGAAGCGGGAGGGCGCCTCATCGGGCAGAATCGTGCCCAAGAGCTCGCGGCGATCGAACCCGAGCTCGCCGACCTTGAACACGAGACCCACTTCATCGGGATGCTCCAATCGAACAAGGTCAACCAGGTTCTCCGGCACGCAACCTGCGTGCAGACGGTGCACACCACCCGGCTTGCTGACCGGCTCAACAGGGCGGCGGGAAATCAGGAGATGATCCTCGACGTCTTTATCCAGGCAAACACCTCGGGTGAGGACACGAAATCCGGGGTCAGCCCGGCGGAGGCTCGCGACCTCGCCGCCCACATTGGCACGCTGGAAAATCTGCGGCTACGCGGCTTCATGACGATCGGAGCGCACTCCCCCGATGAAGGGATCGTGCGGGCCTCCTACGACGCGCTCGCGCAGATCCGGGATGAGGTCGTGGCGAGCGGTGAGGTCGGCACGGCCACGGCGCGGGAGCTTTCGATGGGGATGAGCCAGGATCTGCCCATCGCGATCGCGGCCGGCGCGACGATGGTGCGTGTGGGCAGCGCGCTCTTTGGCGCGCGCGAATAACGTCACACCCCGCCAATTGGAATACAGGAGGGGGTATTGGTGTTGTATGGTGTGGACAGCCCTATCGGGCACACTTTTGGCTCAGGGCCACTGAGCCACTTACATGAGGAGAAATGTGGCTACGACCGACATCAACCTAGAAACCTTTGAGGACACCGTCACTAAGGACGGCATCGTATTCGTTGACTTCTGGGCAGAATGGTGCGGCCCCTGCCGCATGTTTGCGCCCGTGTTTGAAAAGGCCGCGGAGGAGAACCCCGAGATCACCTTCGCGAAGGTCGACACCGAGCAGGAGCAGGAACTCGCGGCTCAGGCTCAGATCACCTCGATCCCAACCCTCATGGCGTTTCGCGATGGCATCCTCGTGTTCCGCCAGCCCGGTGCCCTCAACGGCAAGCAGTTCGGTGAGCTCATCGACGCAGTCAAGGGCCTCGACATGGACGAGGTTCGCGAGAAGATCGCTGAGCAGGAAGCGAAGGAAGCTTAAAGCTTTTCACCCCGCGCCCCTAGGGCACGCGGGCGATCCATTCGGGCGTAGCAAACTTGGTTTCAACCAAGTGCTGCGCCCGAGTGTTTTCTTCCTCGGTCACCGCGCCGGGGCGGGTGGCGTACCGCGATTCGAAATGCTTCTTGAACGCCTCGATGATCGCGCCACGTTCCATCCCGGTCTGCCGGCGCATCGGGTCGACCCGCTTGCGCGCTGAGGTCGTCCCCTTATCGGAGAGTTTCTCTTTACCCACACGCAGCACCTCGGTCATCGCAGCGGCGTCAATGTCGTACGCCATCGTCGCGTGATGAAGGACGGCGCCCGTCGCGATCCGTTTTTGAGCCGCCCCGCCGATCTTGCCCTGGTCGGAGGCGATGTCGTTGAGCGGCACGTATTTCGCCTTGATGCCGACTGTCTCGAGAGCGCCGAGCACCCAGTCGTCGAGGAACGAATACGACTGCTCAAAGCTCAGCCCGTCGACGAGGGATGTGGGCACGTACAGCGAGTACGTGATCGTGTTCCCCGGTTCCATGAACATGGCTCCGCCCCCGGAGATGCGGCGAATGACGCGCACGCCGCGGCGCTCGGCGGCCTCGGAGTCGACCTCGTTCTTCAGGGACTGGAACGAGCCGATGATGACGGCCGATTCGTCCCACTCCCAGAGTCGCAGGGTCGGCCCGCGGCGTCCTGCCCCTACCTCTTCGAGGAGCACCTGATCGAGCGCGACGTTGAGCAGCGGGGAGATCGGTTCTTCATGGATGACGTCGAAGGTCAGGTCGTGCCACGAGGTCGCCCGCCCGAGCGCACGCCGAACCGCAATCGCGACCGCCTCAGGGGTAAACCCGACGAGATGGGCACCGGAGGTGACCGACTCGATTACCGAGGCCATCTCCGCGACGGTGGAGTTTTCGGGGCGGCCAACGAGCGCTTCGTTGATGTCATCGAGAACCTCATCGGGCTCGAGGAAGAAATCCCCGCTGATGGCGACGCTGGAGATGACTCCCGCATCGACCTCGACATCTGCCGCGACTAATTTTCCACCAGTTACTTTGTATTCGCCTCTCACGGCTTTGATCTTACCCCGCCGGTTGATCGAGCTTGTCTGCGGGCTCGGTGCCGTGGATGTGCAGACCGTAGGTGATTGAGTCCACGAGCGCTTCCCACGAGGCCTCTAGGATGTTCGGCCCGACCCCGACCGTGCTCCACGTGCGTAGCCCGTCGCTCATCTGGATGAGCACGCGGGTGACGGCGTCAGTTCCGTGGGAGGAATCGAGCAGGCGCACTTTGTAATCCTGCAGATCGAAGCTCTCGATCACCGGGTAAACATCCGTGAGCGCGTGGCGAAGGGCGTGGTCGAGTGCGTTGACGGGGCCGTTCCCCTCCCCCGTGCGCACGATGCGGCGGTTGCCGGCGTGCAATTTGACCGTGGCTTCGGCCTCGACGTTGTCCGGGTCGCCCGTGTGGGTGACGATCGAGCGCCAGGATTCGACCTGGAAGAAGCTCGGACGCGCCCCGTACTTCTCTTCCCGCAGTAACAGATCGAAGGAGGCATCGGCCGCATCGTAGGTGTAGCCGCGGGCCTCGGCATCCTTAACCCGATTCGTCACGCGGGCCAGGAGTTCATCCTCGCCGGTGAGGTTGTAGCCAAGCTCTCGGCCTTTTAGCTCAACGCTCGCGCGCCCAGCCATGTCGGAGATGAGCATGCGCATGTCGTTACCAACA
>CAYVDF010000187.1:0-3434 GCA_964450475.1 uncultured Pseudactinotalea sp. | reverse complement strand
GTGGTGGCGATCAACCGTGTCGCCAAGGTCGTTAAGGGTGGCCGCCGGTTCTCCTTCACCGCCCTCGTAGTTGTCGGTGACGGCAACGGCACGGTCGGTGTCGGCTACGGCAAGGCCAAGGAAGTACCCGCGGCGATCGCTAAGGGTGTCGAGGAGGCGAAGAAGAACTTCTTCCGCGTCCCCCGCATCCAGAACACGATCCCGCACCAGGTTCAGGGAGAGGCCGCAGCCGGTATCGTGCTGCTGCGCCCCGCAGCCCCCGGAACCGGTGTTATCGCCGGTGGTCCGGTGCGTGCGGTACTCGAGTGCGCCGGGATCTCGGACATCCTGTCCAAGTCCCTTGGATCTGCAAACGCAATCAACATCATTCACGCCACCGTGGCGGCACTGAAGTCCCTGGAAGAACCCCAGGACGTCGCGCTTCGCCGTGGCCTGCCCCTCGAAGACGTCGCTCCGGCGGCGCTGCTTCGGGCACAGGCTGAGGGCGTCAAGGCACAGGCGGAGGTCGCAGCATCATGAGCGATCTCAAAGTAACGCAGGTTCGTTCCGTCATCGGTTCGAGCCAGGCCCAGCGTGACACCCTTCGCTCCCTTGGACTTCGTGGCATTGGCGACACCGTCGTCAAGGAAGATCGCCCCGAATTCCGCGGGATGATTCGTGCGGTGGCACACCTCGTCACCGTGGAGGAGACCGACTGACATGGCGAATGAAAACTCTGGTGAGCACCAGCTTCAGCTCCACCACCTGCGCCCGGCCCCGGGTGCAAAGAAGTCCAAGACCCGCCTCGGTCGTGGTGACGGCGGCAAGGGCGGTACCACCGCCGGCCGCGGAACCAAGGGAACCAAGGCACGCGGTCAGGTATCCGCACGCTTCGAGGGTGGGCAGACCCCGATCCACATGCGCATTCCCAAGCGCCGTGGGCTCGGCAACCCCCGCCGCAGCGTCGTGTACCAGGTGATTAACCTCGACAAGCTCGGAGAGAACTTCGAAGCAGGTGCCGAGGTCAACGCCGCAGCACTCGCGGAGAAGGGCCTGGTTCGTGCCGGGCACCCCGTGAAGGTTCTTGGCTCTGGTGACATCTCGGTAGCGCTGAACATTACCGCTGACTCCTTCTCTGCTTCGGCGAAAGAGAAGATCGAGGCAGCCGGTGGCTCCGTTACCGTTGCTTAATTACACACATCACGGCGGCGTGGGGAGAAGAATGCCCCACGCCGCCGTGAAGCTGCATGTAGGGTAGATTTGGTTGCTTTCCCTACGGGGCAAAACAAGCTCAAAAACATAGACTTTCTCGAGCGCACACGCGCTTGAATTGGCGAGGAGGAGCCGTGCTCGGCGCTTTTACTCGCGCATTCCGTACCCCGGACTTGCGTAACAAACTGCTTTTCACGCTCGCTGTGATGGGCCTATTCCGTGTCGGCTCGATGGTGCCGACACCCGGCGTTGACTATTCCGCCGTGCAGGCATGCGTTGCCGGGCAGGGCCAGCAGGATCTTCTCAGCCTCATCAACCTCTTCTCAGGTGGAGCGCTCCTGCAACTGAGCGTCTTTGCGCTGGGAATCATGCCCTACATTACGGCGAGCATTATCGTGCAGCTCCTTCGCGTGGTGATCCCACACTTCGAGGCGCTGCACAAGGAAGGCCAGTCGGGTACCGCCAAGCTCACGCAGTACACGCGTTACCTCACGATCTTCCTCGCTATCCTTCAAGCGACGACGTTCATCACGATGGCGCGCACCGGGGTTCTCTTCCCCGGCTGTACGGAGACGGTGATCCCGAACGAGTCGTGGGCAAACCTTCTCATGATGATCCTCATCATGACCGCCGGTACTGGGCTCATCATGTGGATGGGTGAGCAGATTACCGAGCACGGTGTCGGAAACGGTATGTCGCTGCTGATCTTCACCTCGATCGCCGCCTCGTTCCCCGGTGTCATCGGCACGCTCATCGCCGGCACCAACGCCGCTTCGAACGTCATGTGGTTCGTGATCATGGCCGCTCTCATCATCGCTGCGGTGGTATACGTCGAACAGTCGCAGCGCCGCGTGCCAGTGCAGTACGCCAAGCGGATGGTTGGCCGCCGCATGTACGGCGGATCCTCAACCTACATCCCGATCAAGATCAACATGTCCGGTGTTATCCCGATTATTTTCGCCTCCTCAATTCTGGCGATGCCCGGGATGCTCGTGCAGTTCTCTGGCGATCAGCAGGCACCGTGGGTGCAGTGGGTCGCTGAAAACCTCATGAGCCCCTCAGCGAACACGTACATCGCCGTGTACGCGCTCCTGCTGATCTTCTTTACCTTCTTCTACACGTCGATCACGTTCAACCCGGACGAGGTCGCCGATAACATGAAGCGCTATGGCGGGTTCATTCCCGGCATTCGCGCTGGGCAGCCGACGGCCGACTACCTGCGGTTCGTCGTCTCCCGAATCACAACTGCTGGTGCGATCTACCTGACGATCGTCGCGTTGATCCCCACATTCGTGTTCAAACTCCTCAACGTTGCCGACTCGATTCCGTTCGGTGGCGCATCCCTCCTCATCGTCGTGGGGGTTGGGCTTGACACGGTGCGTCAGATCGACTCCCAGCTCCAGCAACGACACTACGAAGGGTTCCTCCGATGAGTGCACGCCTAGTTATTCTTGGCCCTCCCGGTGCCGGTAAGGGCACCCAAGCCGCGAAGATTGCCGACAAGCTCGGTATCCCCGCGATCTCTACCGGCGATATCTTCCGCGCCAACGTCGCCGAGCGCACAGAGCTCGGCCAGGTTGCCCAGCGGTACATGGACGCCGGGGAATACGTTCCCGATGAGGTCACCAACGCGATGGTCGCCGATCGTATTGCTCAGGACGACGCCAAGGGCGGCTTCCTGCTTGACGGTTACCCGCGCACGGCTCCCCAGGTCGCTGAACTCGACCGCATGCTAGAAGGTGCCGGTCTCGCGCTTGACGCCGTCATCGAGCTCACCGCCGATAACGACGAGGTCGTCAGCCGCCTCCTTGGCCGCGCCGAGGAACAGGGCCGCGCCGACGACACCGAACCTGTGATCCGCCGCCGCCTAGAGATCTACCACGAGCAGACCGCGCCCTTGGTCGAGATCTACACCGACCGCGACCTCCTCGTCGAGGTCGATGGCCTGGGTGAGATCGACGAGGTTACCGAGCGTCTCCTTGGTGCGCTCGATGCCAAACTCAACGCTTAATGTCTCGGATCGAATATAAGACCGACGATCAGATCCGCCTTATGCGTAAGGCGGGGCTGGTCGTCGCCGAGCTTCACCGCGCGGTTCGCGCCGCCGCGCGGCCCGGTGTCACGACGAACGAGCTCGATGCGATCGCCGCGAAAGTGATCGCGGATGCGGGTGCCAAGCCAAACTTCCTCGGCTACTACGGCTACCCGAAGACGATCTGCACGAGCGTCAACCAGGAAGTCGT
>CAYVDF010000186.1:0-3503 GCA_964450475.1 uncultured Pseudactinotalea sp. | reverse complement strand
GCGGCGTGAACGTCGGGGTGTCAAAGCCCATGAGGTTGTACGCCGGGCCGGCCGGGTAGTCGAGGTTGGGGTAGATCCCCTTGCGGGAGACGAACTCCGATTCCAGGGTGGCGTACATCTTCGCCACATCCTCGCGGTCGTAGTGCTCAACGAGGGTGTCGAGGGCCTTCTTCATCGTGGGTACGCGCGAGTCACCGCGCTTATACACCCGGTGACCAAAGCCCATGATCTTGCGCTTCTGCGCGAGAGCCTCATCGAGCCACGCCGTGACGTTCGAAGCTTCGCCGATCTCATCGAAGATGTGGAGCACGGCCTCATTCGCTCCACCGTGAAGGGGGCCCTTGAGCGCGCCAATCGCACCGGTGATCGCGGAGTAGATGTCCGACAGAGTCGAGGTGATGACTCGGGCTGTGAACGTCGACGCGTTGAACGAGTGCTCGGCATACAGGATCATCGAGCGGTTGAACGCATCGACAACGACGTCGTTCTGTTCCTCCCCGAACGTCATCCACAGGAAGTTCGCCGAGTAGTCGAGGTCATCGCGCGGGGCGACGGCTTCCTCGCCGCGGCGGCGTCGCTGGCCGTACGCAACGATCGCGGGGAGTGCGCCGAACATGCGGATCGAGCGGGCGAGGTTTTCCTCCGCCGAACCCGAGGCGTCGAGCACCGAGCCTGCGCCAGCAAGGTCGCTTGCACCCATGACGCTGATCGCGGTGCGCACTTCATCCATCGGGTGGGCCGTTGTGGGGATAAGGTCGATCGCGGCCTTCACCTCTGGGGTGAGCTCGCGGTACTCGCGCTCCCGCGCGCGGAACTCGGCCAATTGATCTTCGGTGGGAAGCTCCCCGTGCCACAACAGGTAGGCGACGGCCTCGAACGGCTGAGTTGCCGCAAGCTCCTGCACCGGGTACCCGCGATACAGAAGGGAGTTGGTTTCTGGGTTGACCTTGGAGATGGCCGTGTAATCGACCGTGACTCCGGCAAGGCCTTTGTAGATTTCCGTCATGATGCTCCTGACTTAAACGGTGTCTTCCTCTAGCGAGGCAAGAATGCTGGTGAGCGCGTTGTGAAGGTGAACATGAGTGGCATTACCCGCCAGTTCGCCGTCCCCACGCGCGATCGCATCGGCGATCACATGGTGCTCCTGGGCGGATGCCGCGAGCCGTTCGGGTTTATCCCGCGATAGCCGGCGCACGCGCACGAGGTGGGTCCGGATGGTTCGCAGCGCTGAGGTGAGGTAGTTGTTCGCCGCCGCCTTATCCAACTCGTCATCGAACCGGGCGATGAGCTCGTAGTAGCGGTCGGCATCGGCCGAGGGGTTGATCGAGGCAAACTTCGTTGCAAGCTCGGAAAACACCTCGCGCGAAGGCTGCTTCGCTGCGAGCTTCGCGGCCGTAGCCTCCAGGCCGTGGCGCACCTCAAATAGTTGGCGGATCTCCCCGCCATCAAGGGCGGAGACGACCGTGACGCGCGGAGATTGCTGGACGACGAGCCCATCGGCAATGAGCCGACCGATCGCTTCGCGCAGCGGCGTGCGCGAGACCCCGAGTCGGCTTGCTTGCTCGACCTCAGCCAGCACCGCGCCAGGAGAAAGCACTCCGTGCTGAATCTCCTCTAACAGCGTGCGATACGCCCGATCACTTGCTCGCAAAATGCTCCAATGCAGCGGCCAACTACTCTCCTAGTGTATACATTAACGAGTTAGTTTACGACCTTTCCGCAAAGAATTCCCACTTGGGTATACACATCGGGGTGAGTGGCTGATCATCTGACGGCACGGGCGAGCGTGTAACCATCCTCCTCGTACACGGCCTCCCAAGTGGTGTCCGGGTGCCTCGCCCGGGCGAACTCCACCGCGGGCGCAATTACGGCATCGGACTGCGTATCGATGAGCACGTAGTCTGGCACGACATCACCGATCGTGCTGGGCCAATACACCATGTGATCAGTGACGAGGTGGGTGACGAGCCCGCGGTTCGTCTCGACGGAACTGCCCGCCGGGATCCGCTCCATCACCTCGATCGCAGCCCCCTCTCGTGGGCTTGGCCGCCACGTGTGAGGGTTAAAAAGATTTTTTATTGGGAAGACGGCGCACAGTCCGATCGCGATCGCCGCCACCACGGCCGGAGCGCCGGCGGCGTAACGCGCGAGCCAGCGCCGGCGCGACTCCCGCAACATTGGGAGCGCCTCGATGAGCGCGATGAAGACGATCGGCATGAGGATGAGCGAGTAGTGCCAGCCCGTGCCCCAGTAATGGGGTTTTTCTCCGATGAACCGCCAGCCGAGCGTCGGCAGGGTCAGAAGAACCCATGGGGAGCGCAGGGCGAGGAATCCCGTGATCCCAAAGGTCAGGAGCACGGTGAGGATCTTTGTTGGGACGCCAGAAAATAAGTTCGTCAGCACTCCTGGGCCGTCGCTGCCAAAACCCACGGCCGACCAGTAGGCAAAGCCTGTGCCGCTGGCGAACGGCACGATGACGAACACCGCAAGAATAAATCCTGCGATCCCGGCCAAGATGAGTGCACCGCCAACGTGGCGGGCGCCGCACCAGATGAGAACGGCGCCACCAACGGCCACCGTCACCCCGAGATCTTCTTTGACGAGGAGCAATAACGACAGCCACACGCCCGTGGCGACCCATCGTCGTCCTAAATATGCGTGGCCCGCGAGCGCGAGGATGAGGGGCGCAAACGCCATCTCGTGGAAGTCCGTATAGACGGCGGATTGGATGCCGAACGATAGGCCGTAGGCGAGGGCGATCGCGAGCCCGGTGCGCGTGCCAAGTCGGGTGATCGCGGTGTGGGCGATGACGCCGGCGGACAACGCGATGAGCACGGCCTGGGCGATGAGGAGGGTGCGGGCGTCTGGGAAAACTCGGTAGACGGGGGCGATGAGGGCGACGATTGGCGAGACGTGGTCGCCGAAGATGAGGAAGCCGGGGCCTTTGATATCGGAGATGGGTGGGAGGAGGTTGGCGTAGGACTTGATGACCTGCTCGAAGATCGCGTTATCCCACGAGGGGGTGTCGAAGCGGGCGAAGCGGCGCAGCGACATCGCCGAGTAGACGGCGGTGAGCGCGCTGGCGAGCAGCAGCGGGAGCCACACGCTCCGAGTTCGTGGTGCGTTTCTAGCGACCACGCCGGCCTCCGCGCTTAGGACGGGCCCGCTTAGTGCCGCGCTGTTTCGCGAGGTACTCTCGCCGCGCCGCAGCCTTCTCCGCAGCAGTGCGCTTGCGGGGTTCCGCCTGCGGCTTGCCGCGCGTGGATTGCGCTGTGCGCCCGCGCACGATCCCGATGAATTCCTCAATCAGCGGGTTCTCATCACTCGCCCGCCACACAAGGCTCACCCCAACGGGCGCAAGATCGGTGACGGGCCGGTACCCCACATCCTTCCGGTGGTGCAACCGCGCGAGCGACATCGGCACGATGAGCACACCGACACCCGCGGCGACCATCTCGGTCGCGACTTTCGTATTGGCGGGTGCCTCCAACGGCGGCTCGCCC
>CAYVDF010000185.1:2101-3527 GCA_964450475.1 uncultured Pseudactinotalea sp. | reverse complement strand
GACCGCCCTCGGTCTTGCCGAACTTGGTGCCGTCGGCCTTCGTGATGAGCGGGGTCGTCATGACGTGGACGGATTCGCCTTCGGAGCGTCGGATCAGTTCAACGCCGGAGACGAGGTTGCCCCACTGGTCGTTGCCGCCGGTTTGCAGGGTGCAGCCGTAGCGGCGGAACAGTTCGCGGAAGTCCAGTGCTTGGAGGATCTGGTAGGAGAACTCTGTGTAGGACAGGCCCTCCTCGGACTCTAGACGGCGGGCGACGGTCTCCTTGGCGAGCATGGTTCCTAGGCGGAAGTACTTCCCGACGTCACGTAGGAGGTCGATGGCCGAGAGCTGGGAGATCCAGTCGTAGTTGTTGACCATCATGGCGGGGTTGTCGCCATCAAAATCGAGAAACCGGGAGATCTGAGCACGCAGACGCTCGGTCCATTCCTTGACGGTGCTTTCTGGGTTGAGGGTGCGCTCCCCCGACATGCGCGGATCACCAATGAGCCCGGTGCCGCCGCCGACGAGGGCGATGGCCTTGTGGCCGGCAAGTTGCAGGTGTCGCAGGAGGAGCAACTGCACGAGGTGCCCGTGGTGCAAACTTGGCGCGGTCGGGTCGAAGCCGCAATAGTACGTGACCGGCCCGTCTGCCAGCGCCGCGGCGAGAGCCTCGACGTCGGTGGATTGGGCGATTAGCCCGCGCCATTGCAGATCGGCAAGAATGTCGGTCACGTTCGTCCTCGTTTCAACGAATATTTCACGGTGGCCCTGTGGTCACCGTGACCAAGTTTAGCCCGAAACGAACTCATCCCCGGCGATCCAGAATCGCCACGGGTAGCGGGTTGGGTCGGCTCCATCGCCGCTGACTCCGATGCGTGGGCCGGTGAGAAATTCTTCGACGCCCTCGGATGGGACGATGGTGAGGCCGGCGCCGCTATTGAGCATGCTGCCGTTTTGAGCGGTGGTTACCCCGAGCGCGACGGTGAGTCGAGCGGGTCCGCGTGCGAGGTCGCGAGCTGTGCGGCATACTCCGTGGGCGTTGCGGCGCTCCCACGCGATGTCGTCGCCGTCGATGACCTCACCGGAGCGCAGCAGTACCGCCGAGGCGCGGCCATCTTCCGCGCACGTGATGTTCATGCAGTTGTGCAGGCCCATGTGCCGGTAAACGTACAGCCCGCCGGCCGGGCCGAACATGACGCCGTTGCGTTTGGTTCGCCCGCGAAAGGCGTGCGAGGCCGGGTCAGCCTCGCCTTCATAGGCTTCGACTTCGGTGATGCGCACGATGACGCGTTGCCCGCCCAGATCGCTCACGAGGTGCGCACCAAGAATGTGCGGCGCGACGTCGAGCGCGGTCTGGGTGAGGTCGAGGTTCATGGCACCAGTCTGCCGTAGCCGTCAACGACGACGTCGGCGATCTCGGCGAGCCCAACCTCGTCGTGGAGTTGG
>CAYVDF010000185.1:0-2091 GCA_964450475.1 uncultured Pseudactinotalea sp. | reverse complement strand
TCGTCCATCCACGCAAGCCAGTGCTCGCGCTGGTCGACCCCGTCGCGGGCAAGGCCGCGGCGCAAACGTTCTGAGGAGTCGGGCTCGCGAACGAGGACGACGAGGGAGAGCAAATCTAGGTACGTGCGCCGAACGCTTCCCACCCCCTCAATGATGAGGACTCCATCGGGCCACACCTCGTGTTGTTCCCGGTAGTCGCCGGCGTGCCAGTCATAGCGGCGGTACGTTGCGATCTCCCCCTGGCTCAGGGTGAGCAGCAGGCCCTCAACGATCGCACCGGCTTCGCGAAGTCCGCCCCAGCCCGGATACAGGTCATCCATCCCAAGGACTTGCACAAGGCGCTCCCCGGAGAGCTCGGAGGCGAGCCGAGCGGCGAGGGTCGTTTTGCCTGATCCTGCCGGGCCGTCAATTGCGATGACGGTGAGGTTGCCGCAGCGCGGACCCCGCTCCAGGGCCCGCGCTGCGATATGAGAGATGGCGTCCACTCGGGTTGTTAGCCAGCCGTGAACTCACGAAGGCCCGCGACCGCGGCGCGAGCGGCTTCGAGCTGCTCGGCGACCCGCGCGGGTGCGGTGCCGCCCACGGCGTCACGCGATGCGAGCGAGCCCTCGACGCTCAAGACCTCGCGCACGGCGGGTGTCAGTGCTGGGGAAATCTCGGCGAGGTCGTGGTCGGTGAGATCCCACAGCTCGATGCCGCGCTCCTCACACACCTTGACGCAGGCGCCGGCCACTTCGTGGGCAACGCGGAACGGCGTTCCTTCGCGCACGAGCCATTCGGCGATGTCGGTTGCGAGCGCGAAGCCCTGCGGCGCAAGTTCTGCCATGCGCTCAGTGTGGAAGGTCAACGTCGCAACCATCCCAGCCACGGCCGGGAGCACGAGGTCGAGGGTGTCGACGGCGTCAAACACCGGCTCCTTGTCCTCCTGCAGGTCGCGGTTGTACGCAAGGGGCAGACCCTTGAGGGTGGCGAGCAAGCCGGAGAGATTCCCGATGAGGCGTCCCGATTTGCCGCGCGCTAGCTCTGCGACGTCGGGGTTCTTTTTCTGCGGCATGATCGACGAGCCGGTTGAGTATGCGTCATCGAGGGTGATGAACGAAAACTCCTTCGTTGCCCACAGAATGATCTCCTCGCTAAGGCGTGACAGATCGACCCCGATCATCGCCGTCACAAATGCAAACTCAGCAACGAGATCACGGCTAGCGGTGCCGTCGATGGAGTTTTCTGTCGGGCCGGCGAACCCGAGGTCAGCGGCGACGGCCGCGGGGTCGAGCCCGAGCGACGAACCCGCGAGAGCACCCGAGCCATATGGAGAGTACTGCGCGCGGCCGTCCCAGTCCACGAGGCGCTCGACATCGCGCAGCAGCGGCCACGCGTGCGCGAGTAGGTGGTGCGCAAGAAGAACGGGCTGGGCGTGCTGCAGGTGCGTGCGTCCTGGCATCGGCGCGTTCGGATGAGCGGCGGCCTGGTCGATGAGTGCATCGACGATGTCGAGCACGAGCCCACCGAGGTGGCGGGCCTCATCGCGCAGGTACATACGCACGAGCGTTGCGATCTGGTCGTTACGTGAACGGCCGGCGCGCAGTTTTCCACCGAGTTCGACCCCGGCGCGCTCAATGAGTCCGCGCTCTAGCGCCGTGTGCACGTCCTCATCGCCCTCGGCCGCAACGAACTCACCGGAGACGACGTCGGCCTCCAGCGAATCGAGCGCGGTGATCATCCCATCGAGCTCATCAGCAGTGAGCAGGCCAGCGCGGTGCAGCACGCGAGCGTGAGCGCGGGAGCCGGCGATGTCCTGGCGCGCAAGGCGCCAGTCGAAGTGGGTGGACTTGCTCAGCGCAGCGAGCGCGTCGGCGGGGCCGCCGGCGAACCGGCCGCCCCACAGACTCAGTGACTCCTTACTCATTGTCGCCGTCCAGTTCGGTCACGCCCCAGTCAGGGCCGTTGCCGAACTTCTCATCGCGCGCGGCCGACAGTTTCGAGGAGAGCCCAAATAATTCGATGAAGCCGCGAGCGTGGGACTGGTCGAAGGTATCGCCCTCGTCGTAGGTCGCGAGGTTGAAGTCGTACAGCGACGCTTCCGAGCGGCGG
>CAYVDF010000184.1:0-3534 GCA_964450475.1 uncultured Pseudactinotalea sp. | reverse complement strand
CGCTCGCCGACGTAATCCAGGCGCTCATCCGAATCCGAGCCAACGTGCTCGTCTCGGGGGCAGGCGGCGCCGGCAAAACAACGCTCGTCGCCGCTGCACTCGCGAAGGTGCCAGCCTCGGAACGCATTTTAATTATCGAGGAAGCAACCGAACTCATGCCCGACCATCCCCACGTTGTGCACCTGCAAGGCCGCGGCGCCAACGTTCAAGGCGTTGGGCACGTGAGCCTCGCCGAACTCGTGCGCGCCGCGATGCGGATGCGGGCTGACCGACTCGTGCTGGGGGAGTGCCGAGGAGAAGAAGTGCGAGAGATGCTCGCTGGATTCAACACCGGTCACGACGGCGGATGGGCAACAATCCACGCCAACACGGCGCAGGATGTTCCCGCCCGCCTCGTCGCTCTTGGTGCGCTCGCGGGTATGGACCCGCGCACGGTTGAGCTCCAAGCCGAAGCCGGACTCGACGCGGTCATCCACGTGACTCGGCGCCGCGGCAGGCGGGAGGTCGACCATATCGGCGTCATCGCAACCGGCGACGACCTTCGAGTCCAACCGGCACTCAGCCGCGATCCCGCCGGCGACGTTCTCGTCCAGGGGCCAGGCTGGCCCGAGCTCGCCCGGCGACTCGATGAGGATCTTTCATGCTCGCCGTAGCGATTGCGGCCATCTGCCTAGGGGTCGCGCTGTGGGTTGTGCCCGAGCGGCGCAATGCGCCGACTAAGAGCACGCGGCGACCGGGCGTTCGTGAGGTTGGAGAAAAAATATTTCTGCGGCTCGGTATCTCCAAGCCGCGAATCCAGCGTGATGAGGCCGCGCTCATTGGTGCCGCGCTCATCTCGGTGGCGGCCCGTCTTCGCGCGGGCCAAAGCCCAACGGCTGCGTGGGTCGGCGCGCTCGAGTCACTACCAGAACCAATAGCGCGGGAGCTTGATTCTGTGGCGCACGAGGGTGGCGTGGGAAGACCCCACATGCCTGCCCTGCATGCGGCCGGGGCAGCTACACGCCTTGCCGAAGAACTTGGCGCCGATCTCGCAGGCGTGCTCGATGCATGCGCGGAGGGAATCGAAGAATCGACTCGGGCGCAAGCCGACCGCGACGCCGCGTTCGCAGCCCCTCGAGCGACCGCTCGTGTCCTCCTCGCTTTGCCACTGGTGGGTGTTGGCGTCAGCGCGATCATGGGCGCTCGCCCGTGGGTATTTTTCACCTCGACGTGGTGGGGAATTCTCCTCGCGCTCATGGGTAGTGGGTTTCTCCTAGCGGGGCGGTGGTGGATTCGCCGCTTGCTCGACCGCGCGAGATCCGTCGGCGGGGACTATTCATGATCGTCAGTCTCGTCCTCGTTATGGCTGGAACCTGGCTGCTCACCCATCCGCGCCCACTACGCGCGCAACGCGATACCCCGCAAAGGGCTGCCCCTGGAATTGACCTCGCGATCGTTGCCGATTTGCTGTGCGTTGCACTCCAAGCGGGCGCCTCGTTGCCCCGTGCCTGCTCAGCCGTCGGCGCAGCGATCGGCCCGGGCCACGGTGATGTTCTGATGCGGGCGGCCAAAGCGCTGCGCCTTGGAGCGACATGGGAGGACGCATGGGATGGGCACGTGTTTAAGGACGTGCTGCAACCTGCGTGGGAGGACGGTGCCGACCCGACACCGCTGCTGGAACAGCTCGCCAGATCCATCAGGGCGGGGCGCGCCGCAGCGGCGAAGGAAGCCGCAGCACGTCTGAGCGTTCACCTCGTACTGCCGATCGGGCTGTGTCTATTGCCGGCCTTCATCCTCATCGGGATTGTTCCGCTCGTCGTATCGGGGTCGCTGCGTCTATTCGGATAAATCGCTCTGTGCGCGGGCAGATCCACACGCGCGGCGCCGTCCACACAAATCACTGGGCGAGCAGGGAGCGTTGCGCGGGTGAGGAATCGTCAAAGTGGGGAGATTCCCCACGCCGCCACTGAAGGCCCCGGGCTTCATCGGTGGCGGCGCGATCAGAGAATGGAGTGAGCTCGTGAAACGATACGGTGCGGCAATCCGTCGGCGATATCTAGCGCTGCAACAGGCGAGCGAGGCGGGAATGGCCACAGCCGAGTACGCCATTGCCACGCTCGCGGCCGCGGGGTTCGCGGGACTTCTGTACGTGATCTTGAAGTCAGATCAAGTGCGGGGATTCCTCGTGAGCATCATCAACCAAGCGCTGTCGATCGGTTAGACATGACGACGCCAGGTAGCCCAGCACGGCGCACGAATGCAAAGGAGAACGGCAGCGTCACCGCAGAGTTTGCGATTGGGCTCCCTGGTGTCGTTGCGATCATTCTGCTCGGCCTAAGTGCCCTCGTTGCGGGTGCGACATACATCGAGTGCCAGGAAGCAGCCCGAGCGGGGGCGCGAGAGGCAATGCTTGTCGGGGCGCCAGATTCTGGTGCTCAAACAGCACGGCTCGTCGCGGGTGATCGCGCCGAGGTCATTACTCACGTTGAGGGGCAGTGGGTCACCGTCACGGTGTCGAAGGCGTTGTTCGCTTCGTTTTTTCCGATCCGGGTATCTGCGACGATGGCCGCGCCGTTGGAAGGCGGTTGAGTCGTGAACGAGCGGGGGAGTGCGACCATCCTTCACCTTGCGATCGCGACCGCAGTTCTCATGCTCGCCGCTGCGTTGGCCGCGGCAACGGGGAATGCCGCAGCTAAAACTCATGCGGTAGGTCTGGCAGATGTCGCCGCGATCGCGGTTGCGCAGTCGGGAACATGCGAGGCGGCCGAGCGCGTCGTGGAGCGAAATAAAAAATATTTATTATCCCTCCAGCGCTGCGCCTTCGATGGCGGGTACGCCCAGGTCGAGATCGCACGCGGGGCGCCGTTGCGGATTTCAGCGACGTCGCGCGCCGGACCGACGTGGTGAGTGCCAAGGGGAAAAGCTATTCTTCCTGCCGCCCGTGCTCAGCGAACGAATCGCGCAGCAGCCCGAGCACGAGGATCGCTCCGCGCTTGTCGAGGGGACTGTTGCCGTTGCCGCATTTAGGCGATTGGATGCAGCGCGGGCAGCCCGCCGAGCATGGACAGTCCCGGACCGCCTGATAGGTCGCGTCAATCCACCTCGGCGCGGCGTTGAACCCCCGGTGAGCAAAACCCGAACCGCCGGGGAAAGCATCGTGAACAAACACCGTGGGTGAGAGCGTGGATGCGTGGATCGCTGTCGAAAGCCCACCCAGATCCCAGCGGTCGCACGTCGCGATGAGTCCGAGCAGGGCGATCATCGCGTGCTCGGCCGCGTGGAGTGCACCGGGGATATCGATCTCAGGGATCCCGAGATCGGTGAGCTCCTCGGCCGGCAGACTCCACCACACGCTGCGGGTGCGTAACATTCGCTCGGGCATGTCGAGTGCGTACGTGCCAATGATGTCGAGTGAGGGCAAGCGCCGCTGGGCAAACCCGGTGACCTGGGAGCGCACGTCGGTGACTCCGTAGCTCCAGTGAACGGGACCCGTTCGGAAACTTTCGAGGGTTTCAATGATGTCGACGTGGGTGGTACTGAACGCGCGGGTGCGGA
>CAYVDF010000183.1:0-3572 GCA_964450475.1 uncultured Pseudactinotalea sp. | reverse complement strand
GCGCGCAGCGAGTTCGAGGCGGCCGCCATCGGCCGCGATGAGGTCACGGGCGAGGCTCAGCCCGAGGCCGGTACCTCCGCCGGAGGTCACGGAGCGCTCGAAAATGAAGGGTGCGATCTCATCGGGAACGCCCTCCCCCTCGTCCGTCACTTCGATGACGACGCCCGCGTCGCCTCCGAGTTTCGGGTCACGAACGCTGATCGTCGTCGTGCCATCGCCGTGCTTGAGCGAGTTCTCAATGAGCGTTGCGAGCGCCTGGCTCAGACCGCCAGGCGAGGCGAGTGCTTGGGTGCCGAGGGCGGGTTTGAACTCCAGTGTTCGGCCCTCACGCTCGAACGTCGGACCCCATTCACGCTGCTGCTGGTCAAAAATCTCCTGCAACAATACGGGCTCAGTCGCGCTGCCATCGGCCGAGCGTGAGGCTTTGAGCAGATCGTCAACAACTCCCACGAGCCGTTCGATCTGATCGAGGCTGATCGCCGCTTCTTGTTCGATATGCGGATCCGTCGTCATCAACTGGATCTCTTCCAGGCGCATCGACAGCGCGGTCAGCGGGGTGCGAAGTTGGTGGGAGGCATTCTGGGCGAACTCGCGCTCCGACGCGAGTCGCTTAGCCATCCGCTCAGAGGAGCGCGTGAGCTCAGCGGCAACGAGGTCGATCTCCTCAACGCCCGACTCCAGCACCTGGGGCTTCACCTGGCCGGCACCGAGCTGCTCCGCACTGGCGGCAAGGAAAATGAGCGGCGCAGCCAAACGCCTCGCTTGCCTGCTCGCGACGAACGCGGCCACACCGAAGGCCACGACCGAGGCGATGACGACGAGGATCACCACTTGCGCTCCGCGCCAAAACATCACGGATGAGGGGATCGCCACCCGCACCTCGGCACCCGTTGCAGAGGAGGGTTGGATCGTTTGAAAAACTCGCTTGGGATCGTCGGGCACGGGCGGACCCGCCGTCACCATGCCGTATTGCGTGACGACAACAATGTGCAGCGGCAGGTCTGGATCCTCCCAGACCCACCGGTCGAGGGATTCCTCGTCGACTTCTAGCCCCATCGCGAGCCGTGAGTCAACCGCGAGCGCGATCGATTTCGTGCGAATCTCGAGGTTGGAAGCGATCCCGTCCTGCACCATGAGGGCGCCAAAGACGCCCATTGGCAAGCCGAGCAGAAGCACAGCCACCGCAACCGCGGTGATTGTCGCCGTCAGTACTCGGCTACGCAAGGCTAGTACTCGCCGGTCTCGAACCTAAAGCCCATGCCCCGAACCGTGGAAATGTACTGCGGCGAGCCCGCGTCGTCTCCCAGTTTGCGGCGCAGCCACGACACGTGCATGTCGAGAGTCTTCGTCGAACCAGACGGATCGGTCGACCACACCTCGCGCATGAGCACATCGCGGGAGACCACCGAGCCGGCGTCGCGAATGAGAACCTTCAGGAGTTCAAATTCCTTCGCCGTGAGCTGCAGTTCCCGGTCGCCGCGGAATGCGCGGTGCGCATCGACGTCGAGGCGCACGTCCTGCGCAGACAGGTCACCAGTGACGCTGTCTTCGCTTCCAGCGCGCCGCAGCAGCGCCCGAACGCGGGCGAGCAGCTCGGCCAGTCGGAACGGCTTCGTTACATAATCATCGGCGCCAGCATCGAGCCCAACAACGAGGTCAACCTCATCGGCACGAGCGGTCAGCACAAGGATCGGCGTCGCGAGTCCCTGGCTGCGGATCCACCGCGCAACATCGAGGCCGTCCATGTCAGGAAGGCCCAAATCGAGCACGACGAGATCAGCCTGGGCTGCCTCATCAATCGCACCACGACCCGTTCCGTGCACCGACACCTCGTAGCCTTCACGCGTCAGCGCTCTTGCTAAAGGTTCGGCAATGGCTGGGTCATCTTCTGCTAATAGAACACGAGTCACATGGCTATCGTATGCCATAGTTTCGGTTTTCGCGCTTTACCCGCCGAATGAAGAGATTATTTTTCGTGCCAGGCGCATAATCATGCGCCTTTCGAGGCTACGCCGATCCGTTTGCCCCTGCCCGCTTCGCGCGCACGCGCCGGCTCAAACGCACCGGATTGACTGTTCCAAGCCCCGCAATCAACGTCGCCTCCATCGGCTCCAACGTAAATTCTGAGCTGCTCTGTTCAAGAATCGCCGCCGACACGTCGTCCATGAGAACGATCCCCGCTCCCGCGAGGTCATTCAGCCGCGAGGCGAGGTTGACGATCGGACCAAAAATATCGCCCGAACGCGAAAGCACCCGGCCCCACACGACCGAAGACCGCACGGGCAGATCCACCTCATCGAGCGTGTCAACAAGCTCCGTCGCCACCCTCGCCCCGGCGCGCAAATCATCGGCCACGTACAGCACGGCATCTCCGATTGTCTTGACGACGCGCGCCCCGTTGGCAGCGATGACGTCGCGTGCGGTCGACTCAAAGTCGGCCACGATATCGATCAGTTCATCCCGGGTGAGCCGTACCGTGCGGGACGTATACCCGACCATGTCGACGAGGCCAACCGCACGCTCGAGTGGGAGCTGTTCTTCGGAGGTTCCAAGCCCGGTCGTGCGTGAGAACTGCCGGTCAATCCGCCCAAGCAGGGCATCGAGTTGCCGGCGCCACGTGTAGATCAGCTGGCTCTCTAGCAGGGGTTTCATCTCTAACAGGCGTGCGAGCACGAGGAGTCGAGCCGACACGTCATCGAGCTTGTATTTGTCCGCCGCGTACTCAACGAGAGCCTCAACCTGCCACAGCACGAGCCGGTCCATCGAGTGACCCTGGGCGCGCACGAGGTTCTGGCTCGCGCTTACAGTGAGCTCGCCGTCCATAACAAACTGCGCCATGTCCCCAATGGCCTGCACGTCTGCGTCGGTGAAGTGCCGCTCGCCTGTGGGCACGTCGGGGAATCCCATCGACCGCCAGTACATGCGAACGTCGTCAACCGTGATGCCGATCCTTTCCGACACGTCAACGATCGTGTAAAGCGGAGCCGATCCGAGCAGCTCAGTTTGGACCACCTCGTAGGTCGAGGGAGGGTCGGGTTGGGTCATGTTCACAATTCTATTTCAGGGCGGAGCCGCGTGTGGGCTAGATCACCATTAAGGATACGCACTTCCTGCCCGTTTGTTGACACAACAAGAGCACCATCGTGATCGATGCGGACGGCGCGTCCGCTCACCTCGCCCGGTGGATCGGTGTGGGGGAAGGTCACGACCACGGCCTTGCCAAGCGTGTGGCAATGCTCGGCAAGCAGCTCCCCAAGCGGAGCGAACTCTCCCTCGGCGGCCACGAGGGTGGCGAGTTCGCGCTGGATATCGACCGCGAGGGCGCCTGCATCAAGATCGGTATCGAGGGTCGCGGCAAACGGCAGGCCCGCGTCGCCGCTGAGGTTGAGCCCGATCCCGAGCACGCACACGTACTCGCCCGCCGAGTCCTGCACAACGCTGCCGAGGATCCCCCCGACCTTCGCGATTCCGTGCCACCCGGGCCCGTCCGCATCTGTCTCGCTGACGACGTCGTTCGGCCAGTTCAGCCCCACTTTGATTCCTCGCCCAGCAAGCGCCCGCACCACCGCGAC
>CAYVDF010000182.1:2023-3580 GCA_964450475.1 uncultured Pseudactinotalea sp. | reverse complement strand
TTTGGTGACGATCGTTGGGGCGATCTCATTGCGGGTCGGGGGAATCGCGTTCGCGATGGTGACCCTCGCGTTCGCCGAGGCCGGCTCGGTACTCGTCAAACGCAACCCTGGCAAACTCACAGGTGCGGAAGAAGGTCTCGGACTCAACACCGCCTACATCCCCGACATGTTCCTCGGGGTGAAGAACACCAAGTACCTGTTCTGGCTCGCCCTCGCTGCGTTCGTGCTCGTGCTCATCGTCATCACGTGGGTCGAACGCTCGCGCGTTGGTCACGTTGCCACCGCAGCCCGGGAGAACGAACTGCGAGTGCGCATCCTTGGGATGAACCCCTACAACGCTCGGCTTGTTGCGTTCGTCGTTGGAGGTACCCTCGCCGCGGTCGTGGGAATGGTCTATCTCTTAGTGATGAACGGGGCGCAAGTCCATGCGACAACCCCCGACCTCACGATTAGTCTGTTGCTTATGGTCATGCTTGGTGGACTCGGCTCGCGCGTGGGTGCGGTCATCGGTGCAGTGCTGTACTCGATGCTCGATCAACGCCTGCCCGATATCGCC
Organism: uncultured Pseudactinotalea sp.; assembly: GCA_964450475.1. GTDB lineage: Bacteria > Actinomycetota > Actinomycetes > Actinomycetales > Beutenbergiaceae > HY158. Next base: position 3,024 of record CAYVDF010000182.1, on the reverse strand, counting down.
GCCCACCCCGTGCTAGCGGACCTTCCGAGCGTGCTACGCATCCCCTTGACCGAACCGCTGTTCCTCCTTGGATCGCTGTTCGTGCTCGTCATGCTCTTCACCCCAGGTGGAATCATGGGCGCGTTCCGACGCGCCGATGGCACGAACCGTCGCAGGCTGGAGAAGGCGGCGTAACGCCATGAGCCACCTGCACGACAAGACCGCGCTCGTCACGGGAGGAGCCTCCGGAATCGGAGCAGCCGTGGCAGCGCGACTCAGCGCGGCAGGTGCTCACGTCATCGTCGCCGACCTCGACGGCGCCGCCGCCCACAAGGTGGCCGATGAGGTCGGCGGCACGGCGTGGGTCATCGACCTCGCCGATGCTGATGCGATCGAGGCCGCCGCGGAGCCAAAAAAGGTTGACGTGCTCGTCAACAACGCCGGCATCCAAATCGTCGCGCCAGTCGAAGAATTTAAATATTCCGACTTTGCCCTCATCCACAAGATCATGCTCCATGCCCCATTCCTCCTCGCGCAGGCGGGACTACCGGGGATGTATGAACGAGGCTGGGGAAGAATAATTAATATTTCTTCAGTGCATGGGCTGCGCGCCTCGGAGTACAAGAGCGCCTACATTTCCGCCAAGCACGGCTTGGAAGGGCTCTCGAAGGTGCTCGCCCAGGAGGGCGCGAACAAGGGCGTAACGAGCAACTGCATTAATCCCGCCTACGTGCGCACCCCGCTCGTCGAAGGGCAAATCGCCGAGCAGGCAGCAGCGCACGGGATCAGTGAGGATGAGGTGATCGAGCAGATTATGCTGACCCGCTCACCAGTTAAGGAGCTCGTCGAACCTAAGGATGTTGCCGAACTCGCCCACTACTTAACCCTCGATGCCGCGCGCATGATCACCGGTGCCGCGTACACGATTGACGGAGGATGGACCACACGATGAGCAAACTACACAGCATTCCCGTGGCCGGCGGCATGCTCGCCGTCAAAGAATGGGGGCCAGCCGACGGCAC
>CAYVDF010000182.1:0-1923 GCA_964450475.1 uncultured Pseudactinotalea sp. | reverse complement strand
CCCGTACAGACGCGCCTCGCCGCGCCGATCCCCTCGCTCGAGTCGTACATGACCGGCTGGCGCGCACACCCAGCGTTCCCAGAACTCACCGATGACCTCGTTGAGTACATCACTTACGACCTCCTAGAAAGGGACGGCGAACTGTGGGCCTCTGGCAACCTCGAGGCGATCGAGTTCGACGGCACAACACTTGCCACCGATGAGACCGTGCTCGCGGCGCTCACCGCTCGCGGGGTCACCGAAGACACGGCTGAGGGCTTCGTGCCGCCGGCGCCGATGGAGTTCGTCCGTGCTGAAAAGGGCCTCCTACCCGAAGGGCCTCCGCTGTATGCGCCGGAGCAGGCAGAAGAACTCGGAGCCTACTTCAACATCCCAGTGCGCACGATCAGCGACGTCAACCACTACACGATCGTCATGGGCGAGGCCGGTGCGCGCGAGGTATTAAGACACCTTGGCTAACTAGGCTGTTTGCAGCGGCCACTGCGGGCTCGCGCCCGGGCCGCTCATTCCCCGGCTCTCGCGCCACGCGTTGAACCCTTCCGCCCACTCGCGGTGCTTCGTGGCCTGCCACGCGTGGAGCTCGGAAAGTTCTTGACGCGTGATCTCGGGGTATTTTACGCACATCGCTTGAAGCACCCCGAGAGTGACGCGCACGTCCTCGCTCGCGTCGTGAAGGTCGCCCGTCGTGACGCCGTAGTGAGCGGCAATGTGCTCGAGCGTGCGCTTGCCCCTGCGATAGCGGTCGAGCCCGCGGTCGATAACGAGCGGATCGATAACCGGGGTGAGCGGGCGGCCAAGGCGCTGCTGCAGAGTCGGCAGGCCATGACGGGCGAGTTCTGATTCCAGCAGCGTGAGGTCGAAGGCGACGTTGAACCCCACGAGAGGGGTGCCTGCAGCGAGCGCGGCGTACACGTGATTGGCAATCTCCGCCAGGGCCTGCGCGGGCGCACGGCCGTGCGCTCGGGCATGCTCGGTGGTGATGCCATGTACGGCCGATGCGGCGGCGGGGATCTCCACGCCTGGGTCGATGAGCCACGTGGTCGTCTGAGGCTCTCCTGCGCCGACGAGCACCGTCGCGGCCGTGACGATCCGATCGGTGAAGACGTTAATCCCGGTGGTCTCTGTGTCAAAGCCCAACAGGGGCCCGGTCATCCAATTCATACTCACTAACCTATCCGCACCCACTGACTCTCGCCGCAATTGGCTCGTCGGTGGACTAGTCTAGACGAATGCCTCGCTACACTCTCAGGGTGAGCTTGCGCCGTCCATTGATTTCGCTCGCGTGCGTCATCGCAGTCGCGGTGGTGGGGTGTGCGCCCGTGCCAACCGTTGAGCAGACACCAGTTGACGCGTTTGTCAATCGGGATGTCGACGACGTCTCGTGGCCAAGGTTCGCCCGCGTAGAAATCGCCGGCATCGAGGGCCTCGGCACCGCCTCATATATCGACGACGACGTCCGCGCTCACGCGATCGTCCCGCAGCTGCAGGGGCATCCGACGTTCAACGCGCATCTCGGGCAGTGGGCGGATCGGATCATGGGCGACTTCGCTACGCAGGTTGGCGACCGTGCAGGCAGCGACGAGGCGTGGCTGACCACGACGTGGCAGGCCACGGCGATATCGGAGAATATTGTCGGAATTGTGCTGAGCGCAGAGAGCAGCCTCGGCGGCGTCACCACGCATATCGACCGCGTTCTCTGGTACAGCCCCAACCATGAAGAAATCCTGAACTGGCGCGAATTACTTACCGATTCTGCGCGGGCGGAGTTGCCCGAGGAGATGGCCGCCAGGCTCGCGACGTCGGTGCCCCAAGCTGGCCGGGGCGAGGTTGACGCAGCGGAGATCGCGAGCCTACTCGAGGTAGGCGATACGGCGGTAGGCTTCAGCGAAAAGGGGAACCTCGTCGTCATAATTGACGGTGGCA
>CAYVDF010000181.1:1046-3597 GCA_964450475.1 uncultured Pseudactinotalea sp. | reverse complement strand
ACGGACTCATCGCTCATCGCGGGAACGTAGGCGCCACCGGCGGTGGAGGAGCCCATGATGGCAGAGATCTGCGCGATCCCTTTCGCGGACATGCGCGCCTGGTTGTAAAAGATTCGACCGAAGTGCTCCCGGTCGGGGAACACTTCATCTTGCATCGGCAGGAACGCCCCGCCAGAGTCCACGAGGTAGATGCACGGGAGCTCGTTCTCTTCAGCAATCTCTTGCGCGCGCAGGTGCTTCTTCGCTGTCATCGGGTAGTACGTGCCGCCCTTGACCGTCGCATCATTGGCAACAATCATCACATGGCGCCCGTGAACCTGACCGATACCGGTGATGATGCCGGCAGCCGGTGCAGCGCCGTCATACATGTCGTACGCCGCGAGAGCCGAGAGCTCTAAGAACGGCGAACCGGGATCGATGAGCGCATCAATGCGATCGCGCGGCAGCAGTTTGCCCCGCGAAATGTGGCGCTCGCGCGAGGCCTCGGAGCCGCCGCGGCCGACGTGTGCGAGCCGCTCGCGGAGTTCGCGTGCGAGTTCTCGCTGGCGCTCGGAGTTGGCGGCAAAGCCCGGTTCGGTGCGTGCCGTGCTGGTTAGCTTCATTGAGAGCCCCTGATTAACAACGCTGTTTCCATAGTTAGTGAACGCTAACTGAGATAAGATTACCTGGAAATCTCTGGAAGTGTCGAGGATGGGTGATGGGTACGCGTCAATCGGAGAAGGCAAGGACCCGCCAGCGTTACCTTCGCGAAGCTGCGCGCCTTTTTTCCGAGCGCGGGTTTCATGCCGTATCTATTGACGCCGTGGGGGCGGCCGTCGGGGTGAGCGGCCCCGCGCTCTATCGCCACTTCTCCTCGAAGGAGGACGTGCTCGCGCAGATCCTCCTCGACGCCAGCGAGAGCCTTCTTCACGGGATGGAAGAGATCCTCCACGCCAATTCCACCGGCGAAGGCACCCTCACCCGCCTAGTGGATTTCCACCTCGACTTCGCGTTGTCCTCACGGGAGGTCATTCGGCTCCAAGACCGCGAGCTCGCCACCCTTCCCCCCGAACGCAACCGCGAGGTGCGCCGGCTCCAGCGCCGATACATCGATTCGTGGGCCGGCCTCGTTCACGACCAGCGCCCCGATCTCCGCCTCGATGAGTGCCGAGTTCTCATGCATGCGGTGTTCGGCATTCTCAACTCCACCGCCCATAACGAGGCCCTCGCGCCCACTGCCGTGACCAGGCAGGTGCTGCGCGATGCCGCGCTCGCGGCCCTGGGCGCGCGTTAGATTATTTTCCGCTCCCGGTTATCCACCGGTTCGTTCCGCTGGGAGTTATCCACAGCGCCAGCACTGCTGGGGCGCGGCCGCGGCCCCTACCCGGCACCCTTCAATGAGACCGCCATCGTCAGTGAAGGGGATAGGCATGACCTCAATCCGAAACGCCGCACTAGCCGCGTTCGCAGCGCTCGCACTCGTATTCACCGCGAGCCTCCCAGCCCAAGCCGAGCCAACGGATGAGAAAGAATTCTCTATCGGGCCCGCCGCCCAGCGCCAGGTTGGCGAAAACGGCTCGCTCCTGTTTCCCGTGTACGAGTCAAGGATTGAGAACGTCAATCCCACCGCTAAGCCGGACTTCTTCGCGTACTGCATCGAAATGACGGTCAAGGCCCGTTTCGACGTCGATGTCACCCTTGGCACGTGGGCCCAGTTTCCCGGCACAAACCACTTCGCGAACAACCCAGCCGTGCAGCGTAAAGTCGGCTGGGTCGTCAACAACAGCTACCCAACGATCAGCCTGAACGAGCTGCGCACACGCACTGGTATCACCGATCTCACAACGACCCAGGCGATTACCGGCACCCAGTACGCGATCTGGCACTTCACTGACGGCGCAACGTCGACCCTCTCGCCGAACGCCGCGAAACTTCGCTCGTACCTCACGGGTAGCGCGAACGTTGGCCTTGCAGAAGATCAGGTCGCCCCGGCCGTCACGATCTCGCTCGCCGAGGGTGCCAACACGATTGCCGACGCCCCAATCGGCCCAGTCGTTGTCACGGCGAACAGCGCTCCGATCACAGTGATGCCTCCCGCTGATCTGCCGATCGTCACGGCAAGCGGAGAACCGCTCACGCAGAGCAGCTTTTCGAGCGGCGATGAGTTCTTCCTCGACGCGGCCGGCAGCAGTGGATCGGTAACGCTACGTGCCAGCGTGAGCGCCGCGCAGTACAGCGGCAAGATCTTGCGCGTGCCGGCGAACAACGGGAAAGACCCACACGCGCAGACGCTCATTCTCGTCACGAACTCAACCGCGACGTCCGAAGATTCCTTGGACGTCACATGGACGGAACCGGTTCGTCTTACTCCGCGCACGCCAGTGCTTCCCAAGGTCGACGTCGCTGCGTGCATCCCGGGCGGACCACCCGCCGATGTCGTGATCGTCCCCGCCACCACCGAGGGCATCACGTACGTGCTTCCCGCTGGTCCGATCATCCCCGGAGAAACGTACGAGGTCATCGCCGTGGCCGACGAGGACTCGATCCTGCACCCAAGCGCTGGCTGGGAGCT
>CAYVDF010000181.1:0-1030 GCA_964450475.1 uncultured Pseudactinotalea sp. | reverse complement strand
CATCACCGCTCCCATCGTCGAGTGCCCGCCGGCACCTGAACCCGAGCCCGAGCCGCTTGCCGAGCCTGAGCCGGAACTGCAGCCGGCGCCCGAGCCGGCGGCTCGACCCGAGCCACTTCCCGAGACTGCCGAAGAGCTTCCAGCAACCGGCGCGGCGAACACCGGACTCGTGGCTGTCGCCGCTGGCCTCGTGCTCCTCGGCATGGCGGCGATGGGAGGAATCCGTTACCGCCGAAATGAATTCCAGTAGGCTGGTGCCCTAACGAAGGGCAGATGCATGGAGTACACGCCGCAGCAGTTCCGAGAATTTTTTCCAGCCGTTCACCACGGCATATTTTTCGACAACGCCGGCGGCACGCAAACGCCACAACCCGTGGCCGATGCGATCTCTCAGGCACTCACCGGCGGGCTCTCCCAACGCGGCACGAACTATACGGCCTCGCGTAACTCGGACCTGATCGTGCTCGATGCGCGCTCCGCCATGGCGGATCTCCTCGGCGCCGATCCGGGTGGGATCGTTTTCGGGCGGAGCGCCACAGCGTTGACCTTCGAACTTTCTCGCACGCTCGCGAGCACTGTTTCTGCGGGGGATGAGATCGTCGTTTCCCGTCTCGACCACGACGCCAACATCCGGCCATGGCTGCTGCTAGCAGAATCAGTCGGCGCCGAGATCAGATGGATCGACTTCGATCCGGTCACCGCCGACCTCGACCTCGGTCACGTTGAATCGGCCGTGTCTGATCGAACAAAAATTATCGCGATCACCGCTGGGTCCAACATCTTCGGTACGAAGCCGCCGATCGAGCAGATCAGCAAGCTCGCGCGGAAGGTCGATGCGTTCTTCTTCGTTGATGCCGTGGCTTACGCCCCGCACGAACTCGTTGACTTCGCCGCCCTCGGGGCTGACGCACTCGTGTGCTCGCCGTACAAGTTTTTTGGCCCGCACATCGGCGTGCTCTCCGCTGATCCCGCAACGCTTGAGCGGCTCCACCCGCCCAAGCTCGTTCCCTCACCCGACACGGTGCCCGAG
>CAYVDF010000180.1:0-3605 GCA_964450475.1 uncultured Pseudactinotalea sp. | reverse complement strand
GCCAACCGAGGAGCTCAGCCGGCAGATTTTTGCGCGCCCGACCTTCTATTACAAGACGGGGGTGTTCTTCATGGCGTGGCTCAACGGATTCCACCCCGGCTACTCCATGGTCGGGGGCCTGCATTCAACCCGTAACATCCCTCACTTGTCGAGGATCATCGAGCTCGCGAATGACGCCGGTGCGCTCATCAACCCCGACCTCGCGGCCGAGCGGTGGCACAGCCTGCTCAATGTCAGTGGAATCGAGGTGCCCTGATGAAGGTAGATCCACGCCTGTCACTCAACCAGGCAACGATCAAGTACGCGGATCTTCCAACAGCCCTGTCTGTAACGGCCGGTGCTGGCATTCCAGCGATTGGTCTGTGGAGAGAACCCGTCGCTGAGGTGGGTCTCGCCGAATCTGCTGCAATGCTCGCCGACTCAGGCCTACGCTTCTCCTCCTACTGCCGTGGCGGGTTCTTCACCTTGCCCGAGGGGCCCGAGCGTCGTGAAGCGATCGACGACAACCGCCGCGCGATCGAGGAAACCGCGACGCTCGCAGCAGCGGGCGCACCCGGATCTCGGGCTGTGCTCGTACTCGTTGCCGGTGGTATCCCCGAGGGCTCGACCGATCTCATCGGTGCTCGCGCTCGCGTCCGTGACGCACTCGGGGAACTCGCAGGTGACGCGAAGGCCGCCGGCGTGACGCTCGCCGTCGAACCACTGCACCCGATGTACGCATCAGACCGAGCGGTGGTCTCGACACTCGGCCAAGCACTAGATCTCGCGGCTGACTTTGAGCCGGAGGTCGTTGGAGCGGCCGTGGACACGTTCCACATTTGGTGGGACCCGGACGTCGAGGCACAGATTGCGCGGGCCGGCCGCGAGGGCCGCATCGCGACCTACCAGGTGTGCGACTGGGCCACCCCGCTGCCCGCGGATGTGTTGCTCTCGCGGCACTACATGGGCGACGGGGTGATCGACTTTGAACACCTGACTCGCGCCGTCGAAGCAACGGACTACGACGGGGACATCGAGGTGGAGATCTTCAACGCCGGTATTTGGGACACCGCCCATGAGGAGGTCGCCCGCCGCGTGGCGGAATCATTCGGTCGGGTGGTGAGCCCACACTTGCGCGGGGAATCCGCCTAGAATCAACGATGTGAACCCATCTTCTCCAGCACCCCGGTTGGCCGACGTTGCGCGGCTAGCCGGGGTGTCTCTTGCCACGGCATCGCGCGTGCTCAACGGATCGACTCGCAAGGTTGCTGAATCGTACCAAGAGCGCGTGCACAAGGCTGCTGAGGAGCTTGGGTACACGGCGAACCTCTCGGCGCAGGCAACCGCCCGGGGCACCGCGGCGATCATCGCGCTGCTTGTTGCCGACATTGCTGACCCATACTTTGCGAATATTGCCTCGGGTGTCGCGCGCAAGGCGGACGAGGCCGGGCTCGTGGTGACGATCGCTGTGACGAATCGCGACGGCGCCAAGGAAGCGGCACTCCTGCAGACTCTTCGCGGACAACGACCCCGCGCCGTGATTCTTGCATCGTCTCGTTCTGATGAGCCGATCGCCGAAGCAGCCACCCAGCTCATCGCGTCGGGTTCGACTGTCGTGGCACTCGGGCCCGAGATGGACCCCCGCGTGCGCTGGGCCGGCGTCGATAACCGAGGCGGGGCCGAGGCGCTCGGAGTCTCGATGGCGGAGCTCGGGTACCGACGAGCCGTGATCGTTGCCGCCGACGAAGGCATCCGCACCTCCGATGACCGGATCGACGGGTTCACCACCGGCTTTAATGCCGGCGGGGGAGAGGTCGCGATGATCCGGCGCACGGCCTTCGACCGGGAAGGCGGGGAGCAGGCGATGGCCAGGCTCGCCTCTGAGGGGCACGTCGGTGGAGATCACGAACCGACGCTCGTTTTCGCCGTCTCCGATGTCATGGCGATTGGCGCCCTTCGTGCCGTGCGTGCCGCTGGATTGAAGATTGGCGAGCACGTCGGACTATGCGGATTCGACGATATTACGACGGCGATCGACGTCACCCCAGAGTTGACGACCGTGTATATCCCACTTGCCGAGCTCGGGTACCAGGCCGCAGCTCTCGCGATCGATTCCGATCAGGAACTGCCCGATCTGCCGCTCACCGTGACTGTCCGTGCGTCGACGCCGCGAGTGACTCCCGCGAAGTAAACTCCGCCGCGGCGACCTATGCCTCGGCTGCGTGTGCCTGCTAGCGCCGCGACTGTGCTGAGAATCCGAGTGCGGCCACGAGGGCCAGAGCGTACACACCGACGATCGCTGCCCACGCAACAGAGTAACTTCCTGTGCCGTCGACAATCGCTCCAACGCTCACGGGCCCAACGGCGAAGCCGAGGTACATGCCCGTAGCCACGAGTCCGGTGGCTCGCCCCACCGCGTGCGAGGGCACCGAGTGGATGACGGTCACCATGACGACGACGTTTGCAGCCACGCCGGTTGCACCCATCAGGAGGGTTCCGACCCAAATGAGGTTTGTGTTGACGGTGTTAGAAAGCAAAATGAGAATGAGCGAGGCCCCGGCTCCGATAGCGATCGCTGGCAATGCGATGTTTCCACCGGCGCGGTCTGCGATGCGCCCCCACATGATCCGAGCAACGACGCCCATGCCACCGATAATCGCTGCGAGCAGGCCAGCGGTTTCTACAGAGAATTTAAGATCCTCGTATCCATACAGAGGCAGGTAGAAGTTCACCCCTTGTAGCGCCGCCCCAACGAGGAACATGAAGCCGGTGAGCCACCACACTGATGGAGGAATTCGGGCGCCCTTAACGCGTGAAGTCGCGTGGTGTGTGTGCTCTTCACGGGGAACAAAAATGCCCACGAGCAGGGCACCGAGGAGGAGCATCGCTGCAGCGACAATTGCCATCGCCCACCGCCATCCCGCCATGACTGCCAGTGCTGGTAGAAATAATCCGGTGGCGGCCTGAGTCATCTGCACACCAGACTGTTTTACCCCCATGACAACGCCGCGTGCGCTCGCAGGCAACCACTGCGCGGCAAGCCGGTTCGTGATCGGGTTCGACAGCGCCTGAATCACTCCCGAAACCATGACTGCGAGGAGCAGTACGGGATAGTTCGGCGCGATGGCAGCGGCGAAGATCGCACCGAGGCATCCTGTTACGAGGAGCCACATGACACTGCGTGCCGTCGCGGTATCGACGATGCGGCCCGCACCGAGTGATGCGAGCGCAGCGGATGCGAAGGTCACGGTCCCAAGCGCCCCGAATTGCACTCGCGTCAGCGCGAGCGCAGGAATGAGAAACGGCCCAAGAGTCGACAGGGCGTAGACCATGAGCGGCCCAACTCCCATTGACAGCGTCATCGCGGCGGCAAGTCCAGGTACTGAACGTACCGCTCGATCCATTCTTGGCTACTTCCCGTTGATGGTCTGCTCAACGCTGAGGTGCTTCGACCACCGCGCTGTTGGCTGATCGCTCTATTCTACTAGTTCGCTTGCGGTGGGTAAGCGCTCCCCAAGTTCACTGTGAACTCGCAACGCATTTGCCGAGTTGAGGTTGTGGGACCACACGACTGAACCGTCCTGGGTTTTGTTCCTAGGTGGTTGTTAAACTTGGTTCGCCGTTGG
>CAYVDF010000179.1:0-3622 GCA_964450475.1 uncultured Pseudactinotalea sp. | reverse complement strand
TACCTATCGCTACCCCAACGGCGGTGCCGATAGCCGCCCCGGCAATCGCGGGCAGAGCGTTTCGCCCCACGACCAGGCCAGTGATGACGGCGCGAGTGGCCCCCAGCGCACGGCGTCGACCAAGATCCGCCCGGTGAATAAGGACATCGGCAAAGACGATGATCGCGATTAGCAGCAGGCCACTGCCCAGCACTCCAAACAGTAGTGTTCGACTGAAGGCTCCCAGGTCACCCTCGATTTGCATCTGGAGGTCAGCCAAGCCTCGCGGTGAGTCCACGGTCAGGAGTGCGGGGTCAGGGGCGGCAATGAGTTGCAGGATCTGATTTTCAATGTCGCGCGCATACAGGACGTCGGTGAGTACGACGTGCATGATCATCGCCGGCGCATCAACGCTCGGGATGAGCAGTCCGTTACCGAAGGTGGTGAATGGATCCCGAGCTTCATAGGTGCCCACGATCGTCCATTCTGGTCCGAGTCGGCCCGATGCCGGAATCACGGCTCCAAGGCTCTCGTCCATCCCCAGGGTTCGAGCCGCCTGTGCAGAGACGAGGGCCTCGCCTTCACTCGGCCATCGTCCGCTGGTGAGGACGGCGTAGGTATCCATGGGCCCCAGGACCTGCCAGGCGGCCACCTTGATGCTGGTGTCACCGATGACGGCGTTGGTCACGTCGATGGTTTCGCTCACCCCGCCGGCACGTTCCACCCCGGAGAGGGAATCCGTCAGTGAGACGATTGGGGTGGTCAAGAGTTGCTCGGCCGGGCGCGAACTGATCGTCAACACCCGCGATCCGGCGGCGTCCATACGCTCAATCACCTCGGCCTCAGCTTGGGCGCTGCGCCCAACCGTGGCGAGGGTTCCCGCACACATGGCGGCCACGAGCAACGCGATAAGCGTGGCGGGGATCTTGTTCGCCCACGCGGAGGCTACCGCTTCGCGCAAGAGCACCGATAGCCGCATGATTAGAGCCTCACCACTTCGTCGCAATTTTCGACGACGTAGGGGTCGTGGGTGGCGATGATGATGGTCCGATCCGACCGGTCTGTCTCGAGTGTGGCGCGTAGGCTCTCGATCACGAGGGCGGCGTTCTCCCGGTCGAGGTTTCCGGTCGGTTCATCAGCCAGGATCACCGAGGGGTCGGTCATCAGCGCCCGGCACATGGCCACTCGCTGGGCTTGCCCGCCAGAAATCTCACCGGGGCGGTGATCCATCCGCTGGCCAATACCAAACTCAGCCAGGAGCACCTGCGCCCGTGACCGAGCCTCCGCAATCGACCAACCGGCATACAGCGCTGGTTCCATCACCGAGGAGATAATCGCCCGGGTCGGATCCAGGGCCGAGTCTTGGAAGACGAAGCCGATCTGCTCAGCACGGAACAGGGACCTCTTGTGATCAGGCAGGGCACTGACACGTTCCTGCCCAAAGGTGACATACCCCCGGGTGGGGCTGAGCATGAGCCCCAGGATGTACAACAGGGTCGATTTCCCCCGCCCCGAAGGGCCGGTCAGCGCAGTCATTCGGCCGGGGCTAAAGGTGTGGGTAAGCCCATCGAAGAGCTCCTCACCCCCGCGCACATAGGAGAACCCCAGATCGTGGGTTGTCAGGGTATTCACACCTGCGGCTCTCCTGGGTTCAAGCCCCATCCGCTCATTTCTGCCGAATCCGGCTCCTCAGCAGGCTGGGGCTCCGGCACCCCCCGCTGAACGGGAGCGCCATCGCTGAGTTGCACCTCCGTACCCGCTTGGAGCCCCTCAACAATCGTCACCCCTTGCCCTGCTCCAACCACAGTAACCATGAGACGGCCTTCGCGGGTCACGACCCACGCCTGCCCTTGGGCATCAGTGACCACCGCCGTCGTGGGAACACCGACTCCGGATACGGCGGGCACAACCACGACATGGGCGAGAATTGAGATCTCCTCCCCCTGGGGCAGAACATCACACTCCTGCCCGCACACGGGGCCTCCATCAGGCGCGCTTAAAGTCATGACCGCGTTCTGCGCGGGGTCGTCTTCCACGTGAGCCACTACGCCCTGCCACCGATACTCACGATAGGTGACATCCACACTCGCATCTGCTGGGATCAACCGGGCCTGGGCATCTCCGAGAATAAGCACAAACTGGTATTCACCTGTCGTAGCAAAGACCGCATCCTCGCCGCCAATGAGAGCACGGCTCGGAGCAACCGCATCACCCAGCCTGATCTGCGCTGGCAGGCGGGGCACTGTCACCACTTGCCCCAATAACACCTCGCCGGTGGTGGAGGCACCCAACTCTCTCTCCCACGTAAGCACCGCTGCTCGCGTAGCAGGACCAAAACGCCCATCCACCTGTGCGCCCAAGTGCCCTAAATCCTTCAACGCACCCTGGAGCGCCTCGACGTCAGCCCCCTGTGCCCCGAGGCGAAGGTCTCGCCAGAACGGGACATCAGCCTCGATCACCCTCACTGGTGTGCTTCCGACTCGGTACAGAACATCACCCTGCTCACGCAAACCCGGATCGATGCTCGTGACCACACCCGACAGATGATTCACGCCGATCAGGTTCATCGGTTGCCGCACCGTCACCGATACCGGAATCGTCCTACCGACGGAGGCTTCCTGGGCGACCGCCCACACTGGATCACTTGCACCGGCGGCGTCAGGATCCTCCCATCCTGAAATCACGGTTGCTCGCCCGGCCCACCAGGCTGCTCCAACTAAGAGCGCCACAGTCAGGAAAGCCAGGATCCACCTGCCCACCCCGCCACGGGATTGCTGACTCCTCACGTTGCCTCACTCACCAAGAATTACCTCAGCAGGAATCTCGCCATAGCACCTCGTGATGATCGCGTCAGGCAACCCTAGAAAGTCCGAGCCCAGCTCACGGGTAGCCTGATACCTAGTAATGAACTGCTCCCGGGAAACCAGGTTGGACTCCCACCCGGCGCTCTGGACGCATGGGGCGACGACGTCGGAAAAATACGTGTACACCCGATCGAGCGTCTGCACATCGAACGGCCGGTAGAACACCGGCATCAGCGGGTACTGGGCCTCGCACACATACGTCGCCAAATTCACGGCTTCCTGCTGAACCGTAGGAAATTCCGTCCCGTAACCGCCCTCGGGAACCACATAGGCATCAATGCCCTGATCCTGCAGACATTCCACAATGACCTCAGAACGCTCGCGCGGGTCAACCTCACGAATCACATCGACGTGAGGAGGATCCTCGACTCCAGCCATAAATGCCACAGATGCAAGATAATCATCCAGCGTTAGCATGTCTCCGCTGACCGAACCGCCCTCCTCAGGCAGTTCCCCGCTGGACGCAATTTCCTCCTGGCGATCGTTCTCCAAGTACCCGGCGCCCACACCATCATCAACGACCGGAAGATCGCTAACTCCCGGTGATTCACTGCTGCACGAGGCAATGCCGAGGAGCAACGTCGCACCCAGCCCCGCGGCCAGCAAAGAATGTCTCATACCACTCCGATCGCCATTCCAGGACCTGCCCTCACATGGATCACAAACTAGGCTCAGGATCTAGTATGTCGATCTTAATTCAACTCCATGGGCAAAACCGGCGGATGAAGAGGGGCTCAATTACTCACGCCTGTAAGACCCTGGGATGACGGCCAAAACGT
>CAYVDF010000178.1:0-3624 GCA_964450475.1 uncultured Pseudactinotalea sp. | reverse complement strand
TGGTCCTCGTCGCCGAGCAGTGTGATCGGCTCCTGCGAACCAAGGGCACGCAGAGAGAAGGCAAGCTGCACTCCAGCTTGGGACGCGCCGATGATGAGTAGGCCGCCCATCGTCACACCTGAGTGGCGGGGAGCGTGACGTGGAGGTGGGCGCCCTCTTCGATCCTCACCTGGCAACTAAGACGCGATGTGTCTCGTCGATCCTCGGAAGTCCCCCAGAGCATCTCGTCCTCCATTTCCTCCATTGGAGGCAAGGTGGCGAGATCCTCCTCATCCACATACACGTGGCAGGTGGCGCACGATAATGACCCTCCGCATTCCGCAACGATGCCGTTCACCCCGTTCCTAACGGCAGTCTCCATGACTGAATCACCCGGTGTCGCCTCGACCTCGGTAACCTCACCGTCGTGACTCGTATACGTGACTTTGCACATGTTCGTTAGCTCCTTAAATGAATTGCTTGCCGCCATCGACGATCAGGGTCTGACCGGTGATGTAATCGGAATCCGTGCTGGCGAAGAACAGGGCCGCACCGGTGATGTCCTCAGGCTCACTCGCGCGTCTGATCGAACTGCGCTCCACTCCATACGTGCTCGCATCTTCCATGAGTCCGAGGCTCGCATCTGTGAGGGTGAACCCGGGGGCGACGGCGTTGACCGTGATATTCCGGGCTCCGAGTTCCTTCGCCAAGACTCGGGTAAGTGCGATGACCGCGCCCTTCGAGGCCACATAGTGGGCCCAGTGAGCCGAACCTGAGAGCACCGTGGCCGAGGCGATATTGATAACGCGGCCGCCATCGGGCAAGTGTGAGCTCACAGCCCTCGTCGTGAGCCACGTGCCTTTGACGTTCACTGCCATGACCCGATCCCACTCATCTGGGTCGAGCTCTTCCATCGGGGCTCGGGTGAGGGTTCCGTACAGAGCCGCGTTGTTGACGAGGACGTCGATCTTGCCCCCACCGAACTCGGCAACCTCCTGCGCAACCGACTGGGTCTGATCGACACTTGTGACGTCCAACCCTCCGGTCCAGCACCTCACCCCGTGCGTCCGGACTTTCTGTGCGAGCTCGGCCAAGTGGTCGGCACGGATGTCCGCGAGCGCGATGTCGTACCCACGCTCGGCAAATCCAGTTGCGAACACGTGGCCGAGCCCTCCGGCGGCGCCGGTGATCAGGACGGTACGCCCACGATCAGACATTGGCCGCCTCGTCGAGGATCTCCACGATGCCGCGGTCACCGTCGACCCGGATACGCTGGCCCGTTTCGATCGTCGTGGAGCCGTTGCCGGTCCCGGTGACCGCTGGCAGTGCGTACTCCCGGCACACGATCGCAGCGTGACTCATCATCCCACCGATATCGGTTACGGCCGCTTTGATCTTTCCGAAGACCGGACCCCATGAAGGGGCGGTGATCGTTGCCACGAGAATGTCGCCGTCCTGCACCTCACCGAGATCGTCCGCGTGATAGACGACGAGGGCGATCCCTTCAACAACTCCAGGCGAAGCCGCCATGCCCTTGAGGGAGGAGTCCTCCCCATCGTCATCAGCGAGCCACATATTCACCTGTTCCGTGGTAATGCCCCAGAGCATCTGGGTGAAGGGCTCCGTGATCTGTTCCGGCGGTGTGTTGAGGGCAGGTTGTGGGCGACCTTGCTGGAGGGCCTCTACGATCCTGGCTCGGCGGGACATCTCGGCGGGCCAATAATTCGGGCCGACGTAGTCCGAGCCGACAGCCCAGCCAGTCGCGTAGTCGAACAGCGCATCACGCAGTTCGTTGCGACCGAGGTAAAGGATGTCGTCGATCTCAGACCAGAATCCGGCCTTGACGAATACAGCGCTGAGCTCGCGCAGTTTCCGCCAAAAGACACCCATCGTCCAGTGTTCGATGTAGAAGTTGTGGTTTTCCACGTAGGGGTAGGCCATTGCAGCGAGTTCGCGTTTCGCCTCGAAGGCGGCTCCTGCCTCGTCATCCAACATCGCGCGGTACTCACCGATGATCCGATCGCGTTCCGCAATCAGCTGGTCGGTCGGGCGCATTATGTCATGGCCTTCTTCGAGTCTGCGGATGTAATCCTTGATATAGGACAGCGGGATGTCATCAGTATGGGCACGCCCTCCCGCGCAGGTTCGCCCGTTTCCATCCAATGGAAACCTGCCCGATAAGCCATCAGTCGCGATTGGCCCACCACACACGTTGGATGGTGGTCTCTATTCGTTGCGCCACCCCGCGCAAGACTGGGTAGTACCGCTGGAGGGACTTCTCCTCAGACGTCGTCGTGACGATGCCTATTGCCGCACTTGCGGGGATCTCCCCACCCAAGCCAGAGACGTCTAGGAGAATCGGCACTGCCATGGATGACGCCCCGAGCCTCGCTGCCTCCTGCGTAAACGCATAGCGCTGTTCAAGAATCTGCGCGAACTCAGCGCGCAGCGTGTCCGGATCCACGGTGGTCTTCGGGGTCAGCGCCGCCAACGGCAAAGCGAGGTAGGCGTCCTGGAACCATGGCTCCTCCTGGGCGAGAATTACCTTGCCCACAGCGGTTGCGTGCAGAGGGAGCCGCCCTCCGATTCTCGAGGCTCTCGGTACCCGTTTGGTTCCGTAGATCCGGTCGACATAGAGAACTTCATTGCCGTCACGGATCGCGAAGTGCGACACCTGGCCTGTGAGTGAGTACAAGTCCTGCAGGAACGGCCTGACCGCATCCCGCAACCGGGAGACCGAGGTCTGCCCGAGCTCCCACAGCCTCATGCCGACCGAGTAGCGTCCCTGGTCATCGCGGGTCAACGCACCCCAGTCACTGAGATCTTTGATGATCCGATGCGCCGTCGAGATCGGCAGCCCGGCATCCTCGGCGATCTCGGACAAGGTCAGACCGCGCCCCTGGTTCTCGAAGGCTTCCAACACAGCCAGAACCCTCGAGATGACCCTCTTGCCGGGTTGGCCGGTTCTCAACGCGTCACCTCAGAATGGATAGGGGGCGATCTCCGGGCGAATCGTGAGCCACTGAGTCTCTGTGAAGGCCTCGATGTTCGCCGAGTACCCTCCAAAACGTGAGCCTGTGCCGGAATCCCCGACCCCGCCGAAGGGAGCATTGGACTCATCTGCCACGGTCTGTTCATTGATGTGGAGCTTGCCGGTGTGCACCATGTCCGCAAGTTTCATCGCCTCACCGACATCGCCCAGGATCGCCACCGACAGCCCGTAACTCGACTGGTTTACGAGCTCGGCAGCTTCTTCGAGGGTGGAGAACCTCTGCACCGGAGCCACTGGACCGAAGATTTCCTTCGACCACGCCGGGTTGTTCACGTCGAGACCGGAGATGACGGTCGGGCGGTAGAACAGATCCTCGTACTCCCCTCCAGCATCAATCGAGGCACCAGCCTCAACGGCTGCTTGCACGATCCCGTGGATGACGTCGCGCTGACCCTCGTCAATGATCGGGCCGATTGGGACCTGGGATGTCCACGGGTCACCGACCGGCAACGCATTAGCCTTCTTCGCGAGCTCGGCCACGTACTCGTCGTGAATCGACTCATGCACGATGTGTCGGCCAGTGGCCATGCAAATCTGCCCTTGGTGGAGGAAGGAGCCGAAAGCTCCGGCAGATGCCGCCTTCGCCACGTCCG
>CAYVDF010000177.1:0-3628 GCA_964450475.1 uncultured Pseudactinotalea sp. | reverse complement strand
GGCGGGTACTGCAGCTCGGGGCGCTGCAGATCAGCGATGATGTTGAGGCCGGTGAGGTCGAGCGGTTCGGGCAGCTCGTACACATCTGCCTCGGAAATCGCGAGTTCACGCACGAGCATGTTGCGCAGACGCGAGGGGAAGTCTTTCGCGATCTCGAGGCGCACAGGCGGACCGAAGCGGCGGCGCAGCAGCTCACGCTCGAGTGCCTGCAGGAGGTTCTCGGCGTCGTCTTCTTCGACTTCCAGATCCTCGTTGCGGGTCACGCGGAACACGTGGTGCTTGACGATTTCCATGCCGGGGAACAGGTAGTCGAGGAAGTGCGCGATAACATCTTCGATCGGCACGAATGCCGAGTACTCGACCTCCCCGCCTAGTCCGCTGGGGTCGCGCGGGCGTCCCTGCAGGTCGACGCCAAGGAACCGCGGAAACAGCGGCGGCACCTTGACCCGGGCGAAATGCTCGGTATCGCTGGCGGGGTTGCGCACAACCACCGCGAGGTTGAGCGAGAGCCCCGAAATGTAGGGGAACGGGTCGACCGCGAGCGGGGTGAGCACGGGGAAAATGTTGCGGCGGAAGTACTTGTACAGCCGGGTCTGCTCCGATTCCGAGAGGTCGTCGAAACGCACGAGGGTGATGCCTTCGTCCGCAAGCAGCGGTTGGATCGTCGAGGCAAACAGATCGGCGTGACGCGCCGTGAGCTCGTGAGCCTTCGCGGCGATCTGCTCGAGCACAGCTCGCGGCTGGAGGCCGGAGGCCGAGGCGACGGCCATGCCGGTGGCGATGCGCCGTTTCAGGCCGGCGACGCGCACCATGAAGAATTCATCGAGGTTCGAGGCGAAGATCGACAGGAACCGAACGCGCTCTAAGAGCGGGAGGTTCTCATCCTCGGCGAGTTCGAGCACGCGCTCGTTGAAGGCGAGCCAACTGAGCTCGCGATCAGCAAACCGATCCTCCGGCAGGGGTACGGGTTCGGCGTCGTGATTCAGGTGGCCGGCCTCGACCTGAATCGGCGTCAATTCACTGGTGCTCACACCGTGAACTTTATCTGTTGCGCCGAAACCGCGCAGCTCCTATTACGTGTATTGCACGTGCGTGATTGCCGGGGTGAAACCAAACGCGCGGTAGGTCGCGAGCGCGGGATGGTTATCCCCCTCGACGTACAGATCCATCGTCGTCACGCCCGCATCCGACATGTGCGCGAGCGAAAGCTCGGTGAGGTAGCGACCGAGACCGCGGCCCTGCGCTGCCGGGGAGACCCCGAGCACATAGATTTCTGCCATTGTGGAGCCCGGCTCACGTTTGACCCACATGTACGCGAGCAGCTCACCGCCGTCGTCGCGGGCGAGCCAAAAATTATTCGCATCGAACCACGGTTGACGGGTGCGCTCGTTTAGGTCCGCAATCGTCAGGCGCCCCTGTTCTGGGTGGTCGGCGAAAGCGGCAGCGTTGACGGCGACCCAGTCCTCGGCGTCACCTTCCGTGTACGTGGCCACGGTGACACCTGCGGGCGCGGACGGAATCTGCCGCGGCGTGAGCGGCGCCGTCATGTACAAGAGCTCGCGGGTGGCCTTCAGCCCGGAACGCTTCGCGAGCGCCTGGGCTGCCGGGAGCTTCCCGTGGGCCCACACGGCGGCGGTGGGGTCGTCCGTTTTGACGGCCGTCAGCAGTGCCGCACCGATGCCGCGACGCCGAGCGCTCGGGTGCACAGCGAGTTCCGCGGAATGGCGATCGGTCTGGGCATACCCGGCGACCTCGCCGTCCTCGATCACGAGGTAGTGTGACACGTCGGCGGAGGTGAGGTTAAAAATGGTTTGCTCACCGAACGCCTCATGCCCGTCGTGGGCTGCAACCTCACGGGCAAACGCTTCAATAAGCTCTGCCCACTCGGGGCCAACATCAGTGATAATCAATCGAGTCGCTCCGCTCGCCACATTTTGGCTGCCGTCTTGAACTCCTCGGCCCGTTGGGCGAGCAGCGAGGCATAACGAGTGAGGTTCGTAGCCGGAGCCGGGGCCTGTGAATCCGCATCGTGGGCCGCGCCCGTGGAGAGCACGCGGCAGAACGCGGCGGCGCGCTCTAGGGTCACGGCGAAGTCGCCTTGGAACACTCCGGAAAGCACGGCGTCAACGCCGGCGCGGATTTCGTCCGGGCCAGGAAGGTACGCAACACCAGCCACAACCTCGTCGACTTCAGCACTACGGGCGCCGAGGCGGAAATGGCGGGCCATGAGCTCGCCGTCATTCTTCGTCCACTCACGTAGGAGGTACAGGCGCCACATGATGCCGGGCAGGGTGGTCGCGGGGGTGTCGGCCCACATGCCGGCGACGATGTCGATGCCTTCGGTGTCCACGAGCGTGATGAGGCGTTCGACCAGCTCGGGGTTTTCGGCTCCCGCGCGGCCGCGGTCGAGAACAATCCCGGCGGTTACGTGCGCCATCTCGGAGCGTTCTGAGGGGCTGACGTCACCGACGATCAACTCGGCGCGTTCGGCGCTGAGCATGGCGGGCCTGCGAAAACGTGTCGTCACAAAGTTCCTTTCGTGTGCGAACCGCCTCTCACGATACGTGGGCGCGCGCGGTTGCGCGAGTGCGTTAGCCGAACGCGAAACCCTCACCGCGGTAGGTTCTGACCGTTTCCACCGCGCCGCCCTGGCTCGGTGCGACGAGGTGCACGTGAGAGAAGTGCTCCATCAGCTCACCGGCCTTGGCGTGGCGGAACCACACCCGATCACCGATCTTCGGTTCGCGCCCGCGCGGGAACTGCAGCGGGGTTTGCACCTCACCGGCGCCTTCCGTGCCGACGTACTTGCCTGCCATCGGCAACGGCACCCGGCTGTGCCCGGCAGGCCCTGAGGCAATGTAGCCGCCGCCGAACGCCGTGGCGATTCCGGGGGCGGGGTGGCGCACGATGTCGAGGCCGAAGAACGCCGCTGGGCGCGGGGTGAACGATGAGTAGTGGTCGAACAGCGTCGGCACAAAGAAGCCGCTGCCCGCGGTGACCTCGGTGATCCCGGTCGCGGCCGCCGTCTCCG
The DNA here is from genome assembly GCA_964450475.1 of uncultured Pseudactinotalea sp. Taxonomy (GTDB): domain Bacteria; phylum Actinomycetota; class Actinomycetes; order Actinomycetales; family Beutenbergiaceae; genus HY158. The sequence continues at coordinate 597 of CAYVDF010000177.1, read as the reverse complement.
CGACGCTCCCGGATCCTCCGCCGTTGACGAGCAGATCGTGGCCGACGACCGACTGCACGACGTTGATGATTTCTTGACGGCGCGTGGCAAGTTCTCGTAGCGACGCGCGCTTGATCGCGCGGATGATCGGCGCCTGCAGTCCTACCTCACCGAGCCCCGCGACCTGCGCCTCATAAAACATCAGGCCGCGGACGTTGATGCCGCGCCGCACCGCTTCGTTTGCGAGCTCGGCCGCCGCAAGCGGGGTGCGTAGTGGGGAGCGGCGAACACCCAAGTGAAGGGGCCCGATACGCAGGGAGGCATCGACGTCAATACACACCGAAAACGGCGCGCTCCCCTGCCGGTGCGCGGAGGTGAGTTGGTCGAGGTGATCGGTGGAGTCGACCATGAGCGTGATAGCTTGGCGCAACCTTTCGTCGCCCGCGAGCAGCGCGATTGAGGCGGGGTCGACGGTGGGGTATCCCATGAGGGCATCGTCGGTGATGCCGGCGTTCACGAGCCACGCGGCCTCTGGAACCGAGAAGGTCATGACCCCGTGGAATCCATCGCCCGCGAGCGCGCGGCGGATGAGCTCAGGTACGCGGATTGATTTGGTTG
>CAYVDF010000176.1:0-3657 GCA_964450475.1 uncultured Pseudactinotalea sp. | reverse complement strand
CTCTTTCCCGCCAAATCGCAATGGCGTGTTGAGACATTTACACCGTTACCCGTACGTTGATAATGGTAATTACCTACGGGCGTGGTGACCCACTTTCGTACTGACGACTCGATTTTGGGTGTGTCTGTGGATCTGACTTGTCCCACGCCCGCAGGCCTTGGTAGGTCCGGGTTCATGACCTGATAGGAGCATGACCACGATTCCTGACCGGATCACACTTGTCATGGTATCGGTCTCTTCAGCGTTTTGTCTGTCCTGGGCACCTGCCAAGGGATTCGATGGATCAGACGACAACTGAAGAGAAACTAAGGATGAGCAATGACGTTACTTCAACAACTTCGCCCGCCTGCCAACGATGTGGTTGCGGGGGTAGATACCCACGCCGATACGCACACGATGGCGATCTGCACCCCGGGCGGCAGTGAGATATCCACTCAGACCTTCACCGCCGATGGTGCTGGATACAACAAGATGATCGATGTCTTGTCTAACGCTGGGAACGTAACAGCGATCGGGGTGGAAGGTACCGGCTCTTACGGGGCAGGGTTGACCCGCGCCCTGATCGGGGCCGGTTTCTGTGTCAAAGAGGTACTGCGTCCCTCTCGTCAGGTTCGTCACCTGAACGGCAAATCGGATGCGGTGGACGCTCTGGCGGCTGCCCGGACGTTGATCTCGGGCAACGGTGTGTCCCAGCCTAAAGACACCAGCACCCCGGCTGAGTCCCTGCGGTTGCTTTACGATGCACGAATCCGTCTAGTGGCGGCAACAAGCTCATTCCTACATGCCATCACGTCAATGCTCGTCACCTGCCCTGAGGAGATACGCAACAAGTATCGTCCCTTCACCGGAGCAGGACTTGCTCGCAAACTCGCCTCCAGCCGGCCCCAGGGGTCTATCCACGCTCCAGGTGTTGCTTCAATGATCGCCCTGCGTGATCTGGCCCGTTCCTACCTCGACCTAACCAAGCGTTCTGCTGTCTTAGAAGAGCAGATGAACCACATCCTGATCACCCATTATCCCGCGGTGTTGAATATTTATGGGGCAGGAACCATCAGTGCCACCAGGCTCGTGATCACCGCTGGGGGTAATCCCGAACGGATTCGTTCCGAAGCTGCCTTCGCCGCCCTTTGCGGTGTGGCACCCATTCCGGCCTCCTCTGGCAAGACCAACCGGCACCGGTTGAACCGTGGTGGCGACCGACGTGGTAACGCCGCCCTGCACCGGATCGCACTCATACGCCTTCAACACGATGAGCCCACTCAGGCGTATACCGCGAAACGAAGAAGAGAAGGCAAAACCGATAAAGAGATCCTCCGGTGCCTCAAACGCTTCATCGCTCGCGAGGTGTTCCGCGCACTGATGAATCCCTTGCAGGTCGCACCGGTGAAGAACCTGCGTGCGATCAGACACTCACGCAACCTCACTCTCACCCACGTCGCCACGGCACTGCAAACCTGGCCCTCGAGAATCTCCGACATCGAGACCGGACGACGGCCCCTACCCGCCCTCCGACAACGCTACGAAACCTGGCTCAATGTCGCTTGACACAAGATAGGAGCGTCAGTCCCCGCATGAAACATTGAGGCTAGTGACATATTTGTGCTTTGCCCGCTTAACAACCTCCGACCTCGTGGGGAGCCGGTTGCGATAATGCGGCTACTCACCGCCGCCGTGATCGCCCGTTCGCTGCGATCTGTTTCGTTCCCGAGTACGCGTGATGCCAAGCAGGTGGAGCGGGTAAGGCCTAGCCTCGCCATGGCTCGGCCCTCGGTGCTGTCGAGTGTTAGCAACCGCACTGCGCTGCAGGCTCGGTAATGCTGGTGCTTAGCGATAGTCTGAAGCAGGTATTCTGCCGACCAGAAGGGCCATCATGGGCGTATTCGAAGCCATCATCCTTGGACTCATCCAGGGACTGACGGAGTTTCTGCCCATCTCCTCCTCTGCCCACTTGCGCGTGGGCAGCGAACTGTTGGGTATCGGGGACGCAGGTGCCGCCTTTACCGCAATCACGCAAATCGGCACGGAGATCGCCGTAGTCGTGTTCTTCTGGAAAGATATCGTGCGCATCATCTCCCGCTGGAGCGCCGCATTGGCGGGGAAAATCGACCGCCGTGACCCCGATGCGCTCATGGGCTGGTGGATCATCGTCGGCACCATCCCCATCGTTGTGCTGGGTTTGCTCTTCCAAGACGCGATCGAGAGCACGCTACGTTCCTTGTGGTTTGTGTCCTTCACCCTCATCTTCTTCGCTCTGCTCCTAGCTGCCGCCGATCGACTTGGTGCCAAGGCTCGTCCCCTAGAGAAGCTGACTTTCCGCCACGGGATCATGTATGGGTTCGCGCAAGCTCTCGCTCTCATCCCGGGTGTTTCCCGCTCGGGCGGGACAATCACCGCGGGCCTGGCGATGGGGTACACCCGGGAGGCCGCCGCCCGGTACTCGTTCCTCTTGGCGATCCCGGCTGTCTTCGGGTCAGGCTTCTTCCAGCTCTACAAGGCGCTGCAGGTCCCAGGCACCACGGACATGGGGATGACGGCGATCGCCACAGTCATTGCCTTCGGGGTGGCGCTCGTGGTGATCCGATTCTTCATGGGCTACATCAGCAAGAAGAGCTTCCTCCCGTTCGTCATCTACCGGGTAATTCTCGGTTTGGTGATCATCGTGCTGATCTTGACTGGGACGCTCACGCCGTGAGCGCCGCTCCCATTAGCCGTGGCGAGGTCCCAAACCGCGGTGCATAGGACCCTGACGATCCGGTGCGGCTGATCCGCTGATCTGCACGACCGTAGGTGTAACAATCGGGGATTGTTACCGTTGGCCTCGTCGGTCGGGTCGACCACTCGGTTTCGGTTACGCGCGAGCCCACGTTTGAGTGGGGTCTGCCGCGACAAGGAGTCCGCCGCGACCCCGTTTGCACGCGACTCCGACCTGCAGACTCCTAACCGGTTTGCTTGCACACCACCCCACAAATCGAAAAAACGGATCTGCCAGCGCCTCAAGGTTTGCCTATGCCCCACCCAGTGGCGGGTGATCTGAGCTTGTTTGCGTCCGCCGTCTCGAGAAGACGGATGCTGTTAGGCGCTGACTGGGTGTGTTTTTGTTCGCTCCCTAACGGAGAGCGGTGTCGCAGGGCGCAGATGACTGTCCGGCAGATTTGGAAGCCGAAGTGTCGATCTGCACAAACTACTGACCCCTGGAATGAGCCGGGCTCCAGGTCGCTTCACGGCCGTTTGTCCCCATCGTGCCGATGAAGGCGCGCGGGTGAGGAAAACGCCCGATGAGCCAATCGCGCAAGCACTGTGTTTTGCATAGTTGACCTTGGGACATTGACTCGAGGCTGGGTGGTCCAGCAAGCACGTGGGGCGTGGGGGAGCCGTCGTGCTCCTCGACCTCGGCGTTGGGTTACGAAGGTCGCGACAATCGCGACCGTCTAGGGTGCTGCGGCTCTTCGTAAATGCAGCAGTCCCCAGAAGCAGGCCGAGAGCAGGGGCTTATCTCTCGACGCTTGAGCCTCAATAGGGTTGTGCCAGCGAAGGGTGGCGCCAATTGCTCGCACCTCTGAAGATGTTGCTGCGTTAGGGCACGAAGAGCCTTAAGCCCTTCCCACGGGGACGCGATTGTGGCCGTCTTGGCCAATCCCCGGCAGAGTTCGCGGGGTC
>CAYVDF010000175.1:0-3719 GCA_964450475.1 uncultured Pseudactinotalea sp. | reverse complement strand
CCCGAGCAGTTCGACGAGGCGCTCCTCCACGTGCTCACTAATGACGTGCTCCCACCTGCACGCCTCCTCGTGAACGAAAGGCCACTCCAGCCCGATCACGTCGGTGAGAAGGCGCTCGGCGAGGCGATGCTTGCGCATGACCTTCGTCGCGCGCGCCTTGCCCTCGGCCGTGAGGCGCAGGTGCCGGTCGGTGGTCACGAGCATGAGCCCATCGCGCTCCAGGCGCGCAACCGTCTGCGACACGGTCGGCCCAGAATGCCCGAGCCGCTCAGCGATGCGCGCACGCATCGGCGGGATGCCCTCTTCGATCAGTTCATACACCGTCTTGAGGTACATCTCGGTGGTGTCGATGAGATCGCTCACGCGCCCCCTCCCGTCGTTAGTTATGCGCAACTGTACTGACTTTACCCCGCCCCCGCGCTGGTCAGCCCGCTCGCCCAAGAGCCGTAGACTTGGATTCATGGCAGGTTTCATCGATACCTCGGACACAGCAGTGGCCTTCACGTGCACCGAATATCGCGGCCTACCTGTAGCTGAGGCCATCGAACACTGGGCGTTTGAGTCGATCTGGGGCCTCCTCGTTGACGGCTCCGCCGACTCTCCCCTGCCCGGCGCGGAGGATTTCCCACTCCCCGTCGACACCGGCGATCACCGGGTTGACATGCAGTCCGCGCTCGCCGGCCTCGCCCCCGTGTGGGGCTTTACCTCCTTATTGACGACGACGCCCGCCGAGGCCCGCAGAGGTCTCGCCCGTTCATCGGTCACCGCGGTATCTTTTGTGGCTCAGTCCGCGCGCGGGTCCGACCTGCCCGCGGTGCAGTCGTGGGAAGTGGATAAGGTCTCCGGCACGGCCCGGCGATTCCTCACTCGGTGGCAGGGCAAAGCCGATGAGCGGTTTGTGCGGGCAATCAACGCCGCGTGGATCGCCGTTGCCGCCGACCCGTGCTGCCCCTCCATCGAGATCGCCGCCCGCACCGCCGCGACCGGCGCCGATATCGCAGCGTGCCTGTCCGCCGCTGTTGCCGCGACCTCTGGCCCGCTCGTTGCCGGTGCCGCAGCCCGCATCGCCCAACTCGTGGGCGAACCCGACACCGTCGTCGAGGACACCCTGATCGATCTCGGGCTCCACAGCCATGCCAGCGCTAGCCACACCCCGCGCGCCGATGCGCTGCGCCGGGTCGCCCAGGAACTCGCGACGCCGCACGAGCCGATCGAGCGGATCGCCGCAATCCTCGCGCACTGGCACCACCCCCATTTTTCCTCTGAGCAGCTCCTGACCACCTTGTGGGCAACCCACCTGTTCACGTTCGCCGGCGTGCCCGAGCGAATGCTCACCGCGATGTTTGCCTGCGGCAAGACAGCCGGGTGGAGCGCGACGATTCTTTCCCAGCACGCCCGTCTCCTTGAAACGAGTGCCCGATGAGCATCACGATCCCGGCCGACCTCCTCCCCCGCGATGGGCGCTTCGGTTCCGGCCCGAGCATGATCCGCGCCGACCAGGTCGAGACCCTCGCGAAATCCAACCCGCGCATCCTCGGCACCTCGCACCGCCAGGATCCGGTCAAGAACCTCGTTGGCCAGATCCGGGCGATGCTCCTAGAGCTCTACGGCGCACCCGATGGGTATGAGGTACTCCTCGGCAACGGCGGAGCGACCCTGTTCTGGGATGCCGCAACGTTCCACCTCATCCACCGCCTCGCCCAGTTCGCAGAGTCCGGTGAGTTCGGTGCGAAGTTCGCAACCGCCGCGAAGCAGGCGCCGTGGCTGGAGAAGCCAGAAATTATTTCGGGCCCACCGGGCACCTCGACCCTGCCGATCGCCTCCACCATGGTCGATGCCTACGCGTGGGTGCACAACGAGACCTCCACCGGGGTGCTCAACCCCGTGACCCGAGTTGAAGGCGCGCGCGCCGATGCGCTCATGCTCGTCGATGGCACGTCAGCCGCAGGCGGGGTCGAGCTCGACCTCACGCAGGTCGACGCCTACTACTTCTCTCCCCAAAAGGCCTTTGGCTCCGAGGGCGGGCTGTGGTTCGCCCTGATGTCCCCCGCGGCGATCGCCCGCATCGAGGAGCTCGCAAGCCGCTGGACCCCGGCGTCGCTATCGCTGTCGCTGGCTCTTGCCAACTCGCGTCAGAACCAGACCCTCAACACGCCGTCCATCAGCACGCTCATACTGCTGCATGCTCAGCTGCAGTGGATGCTCGACCTCGGCGGGCTCGCTGCTGTGGCCGCGCGCAGCGCAGAAAGTTCCGGCGTGCTGTATGACTGGGCGGAGAAGTCAGACTACGCCAAGCCGTGGGTCAAGCCCGAGGTGCGCTCCCCCGTCGTTGCGACGATTGATCTTGACGGCGTTGAGGCGGCGGCCGTGACGGGCGCGCTGCGGGAGAACGGGATCGTCGATATCGATCCGTACCGCAAGCTTGGCCGCAACCAAATCCGCGTCGGCACGTACCCTTCGGTCGATCCAGACGATGTGCGCGCGCTCGTGGCGTGTATCGACTACGTGGTTGAGCGGCTCGCATAAATTCGCGTCATTTCCTAGGCACAAAGTCGCAGTGTCGAATTTCTCCAGCAGTTACCATTGAAAAATAGGCTAAACGGAGGATGACATGACACATGACTATGGCAACGAACCGTACGTGGTCAACATTGAAGACCTGACGCTTGATAACGAAAACTTCCGCACCGCCGGGTGGACCGGTGAGCACCTGCAGATGACGCTCATGAGCATCCCCGTTGGCGGTGAAGTTGGCACGGAAGTCCACGGAGACACCGATCAGTTCCTGCGCTTAGAGCAGGGCGCGGCGAAGGTCGTCATGGGTGATGCCAAGGGTGAGTGGACCTTCGAGGAGGAGGTTGAGGATGACTACGTCATCTTCATCCCCGCCGGCAAGTGGCACAACATCATCAACACCGGCGATGAGGACCTGAAGATGTACTCGATCTACGCGCCCTCGCACCACCCGCACGGCACGGTTCACGTGACGAAGGCTGACTCCGACGCAGCCGAAGAGGATCACGACCACTAGAGCGCTGTAGGCGCCCTGGCCTACGTGGAAGACTGTTCGGGCTCGGCGCGTTCCTCGACGTGGGTGAGCACGATGTGCGGCCGGGGTCTCAGCGAATAGGAGACCTCTAGGCCCCAGCTGCGTTTGACCCACAGCGAGGCGATCGCAACAACGAGCACCGAGGCAATCGCGCCGACACCGATCGACCAGCGCGCACCCCAGTGCTCTGCGACCCACCCAATCAACGGTGCACCTATCGGGTTCGAGCCGAAGAACACCATGAGATACAAGCTCATGACCCGCCCGCGCACCGCTGGGTCGGTGCTCAGTTGGATGCTCGTGTTCGCTGCAGTGATCATCGTCAGGGTGAAGTATCCGACCGGGATCGAGGCGAGCGCGAACGTCCAGAACGTTGGCATAAGCGCCATGATCCCGCTCGTAACCCCAAAGCCTCCGGCCGCGCCGAGCACGGTACGCACCCGGGGGTGGCTGCGCCGAGCCGCAGCGAGAGCTCCGGCGAGTGAGCCGATCGCCAAGATCGACCCGAGCATCCCATAATCGCCCGGCCCGCGATCGAAGACTTCTCGCGCCATCACCGCCGATGTGAGCTGATAGTTCATTCCGAGGGCGGAGACGACAAAGATCGTCACCATGATCACGACGATGTCGCTGCGGTGACGCACGTACGCGATTCCCTCACGCAGCTGAC
>CAYVDF010000174.1:0-3742 GCA_964450475.1 uncultured Pseudactinotalea sp. | reverse complement strand
CCAGTACCCGTCGGTTTCGGGTTTGAGGTCGAACACCGCGTGGTGGGTGAACGCCGACTGGGTGAGGTATCCACCGGTCGTGTGGAGCACACCCTTGGGCTTCCCAGTCGTGCCGGAGGTGTAAAGAATGAACAGCGGGTGCTCGGCGGGCACGGGTACGGCCTCGTGCTCATCGCTTGCTTCAGCGAGCAGATCGTGCCACCACTGATCACGGCCCTCGGTCATGTCGGTGTCCTCACCGGTGCGCTTGACGACAAGCACGTGCTCGACGGGGTTGTCGTCGTGGCCCAGGGCTGCGTCAACGGCAGGTTTGAGGGCGCTGGGCTTACCGCGGCGATAACCACCGTCAGCTGTAATGACGACGCGAGCATCGGCGTCCACAATCCGCGAATGCAAGGCCTCGGCGGAGAAGCCGCCGAACACGACGGAGTGGGGTGCACCGATGCGGGCGCACGCGAGCATCGCGATGATGGCCTCGGGGATCATCGGCAAGTAGATGGCGACGCGGTCGCCGGTGCTGACGCCGAGCGATTCGAGGACGTTCGCGGCCTTTTTTACTTCGGTGAGGAGTTCGGCGTACGTGATTTCGCGGGAGTCGCCGGGTTCGCCTTCAAACAGGAGGGCGACGCGGTCGCCGCGGCCGGCTGCGACGTGGCGATCGAGGGCGTTGTAGGCGGCGTTGAGTTTACCGTCGGCGAACCAGCTCGCGCGTGGGGCGTTCGACCAATCGAGGGTTTGCGTAAACGGGGTGTGCCAATCGAGGAACTCGCGAGCCTGATCTGCCCAGAAACCGAGGCGATCTGCGCTCGCCTTTTCGTACACATCTGATGAATAGTTCGACTGCGCGGCAAATTCTGGCGATGGTGGGAACTTGCGGTCCTCAGTAAGAAGGTTCTCTAACGCGGGGTTTGACTGCTCTGTCATTTGGACTCCTGACGGAACTGCGTGTATCTCCCTTCCTACATTAGGCCGTATTGAGGCAGAGAGAAACACGGCCGCAAGCTTTCGCCGCGGCCGCGTGAGGTGGAGGCTAGCCGCCTAGTGCGATCTTCGTTCGTTCTTCGCGGCGACCCTGGCGGCGTGCGCCGTGGGAGACGACCCCGACCATGATGAGCGCGAGCCCGAACAGGGCCATGCGCCCCGACACTAAGGTGGAGGACAGGTGCATCTGGACGTTGAGTCCGAACTGGCCGAGGCGCGAGAAGTAATCGGTGGCGCCGGTGAGGATTTCGGCGCCGGTGAACGGGAACAGTAGGTACGCAACCCCAAGGATGAAGGCGATGCTCCCCATGATGATCGAACCAACTGAGGACCAGCGGGCGGCAAGCATGAAGATGAACACGGCGAGTAGGCCAAGCACAAACTCGATGTAGCTCGCGATCGCAATGGGCGTGCTCTGGCTCGCTGCCCATTCGATTCGGGCGCCGCCGTCGGTGAACAGGTACCACGCGACGGGCGCGAATACGAGGGTAATGAGGATCGTCCACCAGTGGGCCGCAGCGCGGGAGACAGGGTCGGAGGAAATCTCGTGGAGCTCCTCGTACGTGGGCTCGTAGTGTTGTTGCTGCTGCATCGGCGTCGTCGGCGCGGCTGGCAGGGGAGTGGTCACCGGCTCGAAGTGCTGCTGGTACGTGCGTACCGAGGGCGCAGGTACCGGGGTCACTGCGGCGACCGAGGCTTCTGCAGCCCCCGCAGCGTCGGTGACGGGGGGTTCAGTGGTGCTGGCCTCGGGAGCGCCGTAGCGCTGAGCGCGGTGTTCGCGCAGAGCGGCATCCTCTTCAGGGCTTGGGAAGGAAGGCTGCTCCGGTTCCCAGATACGTGTCTCTGGTTGCGCAGCAGGTGCTGGTTCTATCGGTGCGGGGTCTGCCGGTGCGGGCTCGGCGGCCGGCTCAGCGGGTGCGCCGGATTCAGCGGGCACCTCGTGCGTGGTCGCCTCCTCGCTCGTGTGCTCCCACGGGTCCTGCTGAGGTGCCATCGGTTCCCACGCCGTTGTCGGTTGCTGAATTGGTTCAGGCTCCGTCGCAGCGACGTCAGGTTGGTTCTGCTCTGGGGCCGGTGTCTCCTCAGTCATGCAATTTTCCTTCCGTGAGGCGATGCTTGCAACGGTAGTCGGGGCAGGTGCGTCAATGCACGTGAATCGCCGGAGGTTGTCGAAAACTAACAGGATTCCGCGCCGGTGCACATGAGCCCGCCCATCCACAACGCGGCTCGTCAGGCCGGATCAGAGGGTCGTTCCTAGGCGACAGTTGCAGGGTCAGGATGGAGAAGGCATGATCCCCGTAGCCCTACGAAGTGAAGACCCAGAACTTATCGAAACGGTGCGTTCCGTGCTCGCGGTGAGCGCGATCCCGTTGGCGGTATTTCCGCAGTCGACGGCCGAACCGGTGATCGCTGGACTCGTTCTTGATGACGGCGCAGCGGGCGAGAAGTGGCAGGGGCGGTCTCGGCGTTACGCCAAGGTTGGGCTTCGCAGCCGTGGCCCGTGGCCACCCGATGTGCTCGAGCTGCCCGCTGCTGCCGAGGATCTCCTTGGACTCGCGAGGGTCGCAAACCGCAACACCCGAGCGAAGGTCATCGGCGTTGTTGGAGCCGCCGGAGGGGTCGGGGCCTCCGTATTTGCGTCCGCATTCGCGCGCGTGGGTGCCGAGAATGGATTGATGACAGCGCTCGTCGAAGGCCGCGGTGGTCCCGCTTTGAACGAGCTGCTCCAAGTGACCTACACCCCCGGCCTGCGATGGGCCGATATCTCTTCCACTGGACAAGATCCTGAGCACCTCACATCTTCCTTACCAAGGTGGGAGAACGTGCGTCTCCTCATTGGCGATGAACGCCCAAGCCCCGATCTTGAACGGATCGAAGCCCCGCTCGCGGCGCTCGCCCACGCCCACGACCTCATCGTCCTCGATCTCCAACGCTACGACGTCGCCGGTGGAATCACCTCGCGCTGGTGCGACGTCGTGCTCATCGTGACGACGTGTTCTGTGCCCGTAGTCAGAGCAGCCCAGGTCCTGTGCTCGAGTTTGCCGGGCCAATCGCTTGGTCTCGTTGTGCGCGGCCCATCAAAGTCCGGGTTTCCCGCGAGCGAAGTACCAGAGGTCGTCGGTGCGCCCGTGCTCGCCAGCATGCGTGCTGAACGTTCTCTCCCCGCTGCGCTCGAACGAGGGCTCACCCCAGGTGATCAACGCCGTGGTCCCTTACTGCGGGCGGCTCGGGAGGCGATGACACAGCTCGAGCTCCTATCCACGTGAGCACGAGGGGCATACCGTGAGCATTGTTGAACACGCACGGGCCCAAGTCATCGCGGGCAAGGATCTCACTAGGGCCGTCCGCCAGGCTGGGTCGGGCGGTGCTCCGTGGGGCGCGCTGATCGATCTCCTAGCTGAGTTGCACGGCGCGGGGGCAACGATCCAACCGCTGCTCGATGACCCAGCCGTCACCGATGTGCTCATCAACGGAGATGGGGAGATCTGGATTGACGCGGGCCGCGGACTTCGTCGCGTCACCGCACACGTCGATGCCCGCTCGCTTGCGCTGCGCCTCGCCACCCTCGCGGGTCAGCGTCTCGATAATGCCTCCCCGATTGTCGATGGCCGCCTTCCCGATGGCACGCGCTTGCACGCGATCCTTCCCCCGCTCGTTCACGGTTCGGCGCACATCAGTTTGAGACGCCCTCCACGGCTGCGGTTCGACTGGTTACGTCTCATCGAAACGGGCTTTCTCACCCCGGCGCTCGCCGACGTAA